>NZ_RAWF01000027.1:0-51940 GCF_003612075.1 Corallococcus sp. CA041A | reverse complement strand
ACATCACGCTGGAGCTGTGCCCCACGTCCAACATCCACACCAAGGCCGTGGCGGACCTGCAGGAGCTCAAGCACATCATGCAGACGTTCTGGGACCGCAAGGTGAAGTTCACCATCAACACGGACTCCCTGCCTTCGGGCGAACGGCTCCGCCTGCTGGACGCGCTCTATGAGATGGCGCTCGCGGACGGCCCCCTCCAGCGCTCCGAACGCGAGGCCCTGAAGCGCATGGCCGAAGGCCTGGACGTCCCCGACGCCAAGGTTCAGGCCCTGGCCGAACTGCACCTGGGCGACGCCACCGCCCACTACCAGACGCTGGGCCTCCCCCCGGACGCCACCGACGCGGAGGTGAAGAGCGCCTACCGCAAGCTCGCCGCCCGCTTCCATCCGGACAAGGCTGCCCACCTGGCGCCCAAGGCCGCCGAGCAGGCCGCCCGCCGTTTCCAGGCCGCCCGCGACGCCTACGAGGAAATCCGGAGGCTGCGCGGCCTGTAGCCCGGGTTAGAAGACAGGAATCCCATGAGCCAGCGTCCCCCGAAGAAGAAGGAAGCGGAGTTCCAGAACAACCCGTTCAAGTCCGCCATCAAGACGCTCCAGGACCAGGAGAAGCAGGAGAAGGCAGCGGCCGCCGCCGCGGAGGCCTCGAAGAAGAAGACCGTCGCGCAGAAGCCCACCAAGGCCCCCAAGGCGCGTCCGGAAGACGACGACGTGGGCCTCTTCTTCTCCGCCATGGACGGCGTGCACCAGATTACGAACCGCGGCGAGGCCCCCAAGACGAACCCGCGCCTGCCGGAGATCATCGACGACAACGCGGAGGCGCTCGCGCAGCTCTCCGACCTGGTCGCCGTGGACGGGCCCCTGTCCTTCACCGGCTCGGACGCGGCCTTCGAGGGCGCCTCCCCCGGCACCGACCCCAACCTGCTGCGTTCGCTGCGCCGGGGCGACTTCTCCGTGCAGGACCGGCTGGATCTCCACGGCAAGACGCAGCGCGAGGCCCAGGCCGCCGTGGAGCGCTTCCTGTCCGATAGCCGCCGTGCCAAGCGCCGCTGCGTGCTCATCGTCCACGGGCGCGGTTTGAATTCCAAGGATCAGATCCCGGTGCTCAAGGACGCGGTGCGCGACTTGCTGTCGCAGAAGCGGCTGGAGCGGATGGTGCTGGCGTTCTCCACTGCCCGTCCGCAGGACGGCGGGGCTGGCGCCGTCTACGTGCTGCTGCGCCGATAGCTTTACGCGTGGCCGTGGCTGTGCATACATGCCGCCATGGTTCGCGACCTCATTGACCTTCACATCCACGTGGGTGGCGCGGTGGCTCCGCACATCCTGTGGTCCATTGCCCACCAGCAGGGCTTCAAGCTCCCCGTCAAGAACTACTTCGACTTCGTGGAGCTGATCACCTCCCGTCCGGGCAAGGTGGGCAGCCTCGACGACTACCTGAAGATCCTCCACACCTGGACGGAGAAGATCCAATCCTCTCCCAGCGCCATCGAGCGCTCCGTCTACGAGGTGATTGGCAAGGAGTACCGGGGCAGCCGCGTCACGCAGATTGAGCTGCGCTTCAATCCGATGAAGCGCAACCTCTCCAGCGAGCTGGACCTGGACCACATCATCCACGCGGCGCTGCGGGGCATGGACCGCGCGACGCTGGAGTACGGCGTGAAGGTGGGCCTCATCTTCTGCCTGGCCCGCGAGTTCGACCACAAGCTCAACAGCATCATCGTGGAGAAGGCCATCAAGTACCGCTCGCGCGGCGTGTACGGCATCGACCTGGCCGGCACGGAGCGCGACGCGATGGAGCACAAGTCGTCGCTCTCGGAGTACGAGGATCTCTACGCCCGCGCTCGCAAGGCCGGCCTCAAGTGCACCGTGCACACCGGCGAGACGGCCGGCACGGGCGCCAACGGCCTGATGGCGGCGGTGGAGAAGCTCAAGCCCCACCGCATCGGCCACGGCATCCGCGCCGCGTACGACGAGTCCGCGATGAAGATCCTGCGTGAGAACAACATCACGCTGGAGCTGTGCCCCACGTCCAACATCCACACCAAGGCCGTGGCGGACCTGCAGGAGCTCAAGCACATCATGCAGACGTTCTGGGACCGCAAGGTGAAGTTCACCATCAACACGGACGGCCCCTACCTGCTGGAGACGGACATGCGGCGGGAGATTGAAATCGTCGAGTCCAACAACCTGCTCACCACCGAGCAGGTGGACCAGGCACTCGCGTGGGCGCGCGAGGCGTCCTTCATCCCGGCCTGACGCATGTACGGCCTGACTCGCGCATTGCTCTTCAGCCTGCCCCCGGAGCCCGCGCACCGGCTGGGCATGTCGGGGCTCGCGGCCCTGGGGAAGTGGAACGCCCGCTGCCGCGCCATGCGCGAGCACACGCTGCGCCGTGCCCCCATGGACCTGTCCGTGGAGCTGGCGGGGCTGAAGTTCGCCCACCCGGTGGCGCTCGCCGCCGGGTTGGACAAGGACGCGGAGGCCGTGGACGGGCTGTTCGCCTGCGGCTTCTCCGCCGTGGAGGTTGGCACCGTCACGCCGAAGGCCCAGCCGGGCAACCCGAAGCCGCGCCTGTTCCGCCTGCCGGAGCACCGCGCGGTCATCAACCGCATGGGCTTCAACAACCACGGCACGGCCACCGCGGCGGAGCGCCTCAAGGCCCGCTCGTGGAAGCCCGGCCCGCTGGGCGTGAACATCGGCAAGAACAAGGACACGCCGCTGGAGCGCGCGGTGGACGACTACGTGGCGTGCGTGGATGCGCTCGCGTCGCTGGGGGACTACGTCGTCGTCAACGCGTCCTCGCCCAACACGCCGGGCCTGCGCAAGCTGCAGGAGCCAGAGCAGCTGTCCGCGCTGCTGCTCGCCGTGCGTGAACGGATGGAAGCCGTGGCTCCGGGCACGCCGCTGTTCCTGAAGATCGCCCCGGACCTCACGCCCGAAGCCGTGGATGAAGTCGTGGACGTGGCGATGGCGCGCGGACTGTCCGGGCTCATCGCCACCAACACAACCCTCACCCGCCCCTTCGAGCACCCGCACTCGAAGGAGGCCGGCGGCCTGTCCGGCGCCCCCGTGCGCGAGCTGTCCAACGCCGTCATCCGCCGCGCGTACCAGCGCGGCAAGGGCGCCCTGCCCCTCATCGGCGTGGGCGGCGTGTTCACCGCGCAGGACGTCTACGAGAAGCTGCGCGCGGGCGCCACCGTGGTGCAGGTGTACACGGGCTTCATCTACGAGGGCCCGGGCATGGTGGACCGAATCCTCCCGGAGCTGGGCGCCCTGCTGGCCCGGGACGGCTTCGCCTCCGTGCGCGACGTGATTGGCGTGGACGCTCGCTAGGGGAGTCCTCTTCTTCGCGCTCCTGAGTCACCCCTACGCCGGGGAAGTCACCCAGGACTCTCCGCGCAACTCCTGACACGGCTCCGTCAGCGTGTCGGCACTTCGCGCAGCTCGACGTCGCTCGGGCCCAGCTTGTCCAGCGTCGCGGCGAACCGCTCGGAGACCACCATCACCCCCGTTCCCCATACGCGGAACACGTCGCTCGATGGCACAGTGGCCGCGTCCAGCGCCCAGTCGGTGGCGAGGCTGAAGCCGCCCTGGTGGTCGCAGTAGTCGCAGGACGGGCTGTCCGGCGTCATCGAGGCGTAGTGGGCGCGGCCGATGGGGCGCGCCTCCACCTCGTACAGCTGTCCCCTGCTCCCCTGCAGCTGCGCCTGCACCGCCTCCACGCCTTGCAGCGGCAGTTCGCGAAGGGCCGCCCGTGCGTCCTCGCGCACCAGCAGCTGCCAGCCAGGCCACGCCGTCAGCGGGCCGAAGTCACCGGACGCGGTGCCCCGAAGTGGCCCAAAGGCGCAGCCTGGCGTCACCTCCTGGTCCACCGCCACCAAGGGCGTGATGGCCGCGGCCATCCGGCGGTACTCGGCCACCGTCGTCGGCCAGAGCGTCTCCTCGAGTTCCTTCGCGAGTGCCCCCGTCCCGCTCAAGTCCACCGTCGGGTACGCGCCCGCGCCCGCCCAGGTTCCGCAGCGCGGACAGTCCACCCCTGGCAGCACCCATCGATGCTCGGCGTCGTAGCGCCCGCTCCACCGCCATGACTCCTGCGATGCGCGCACCCTGTAGTACCGCATCAGTCATCCCTCACAGGTTGGGGACTCAGGTCGACGACTTGCCAGTACGTCATGGTCAGACCGAAGAGGCCGTGCTTTTGAATCATGGCCGACGCCTGCTCGAAGTATTCCACCTTCCTGGCGCGGTCCCGTTTCAGCTCAAGCCATTCCTCCCACTCGCGATTCCACGGCCCGCCTGCCTCTCCGCGGTGAATCTTGTGATGCAGGTCGGCATCAATGGCAATCACGTACTGGTGGACATCGATGCCTCTGCGCGCGAAGCGACGCTCGAAGGCCTGGGGGAAGATGTGGTGCCGCTCCTTCGGTCGCCTCGCCCATTCTTCAATGGCCTGCTGCCGACGCAGTTCGCTGGGCAGCGGCTCTCGCCTGTGCCAGCGAAACACCATGATGGGCTGCGCACCGCCTGGAAGTCCCTGGGCATTTCCCCAGTTGCGTTGCGCGCCACTTCCAGGCGCGACGAGGAGTGGTGCCACCGTGGCGCCTCGCGTCCGCACCACGCGCCCGGGCACCAGGTCCTCGCAGCGGTACAGCGCGCAGCCCTCGCCGGCACACAGCGCCGCGGTGCAGATGTCGTGCGTGTCATCGCGACATCCTGCCGTCGTTCCCGCCTCCCGCCACACCTCCTCGGGCGTTAGCCGGTGCACTCCAGCTGGCGCGCAGCTGACAACGAGCAGCAGCCCAAGCATCCAACGCATATGGCCCCCGGACGTGAAAGCCGCAGTCTTCCGCACAGCTCACCGTCGCGAGCATGTCCGCGCGGGCAGCACTTCATCCGGTCGCCGACAGCGACCGGCCTTCCCGGTGGCCCCGGGCACGCCGCTGTTCCTGAAGATCGCCCCGGACCTCACGCCCGAAGCCGTGGATGAAGTCGTGGACGTGGCGATGGCGCGCGGACTGTCCGGGCTCATCGCCACCAACACCACCCTCACCCGCCCCTTCGAGCACCCGCACTCGAAGGAGGCCGGCGGCCTGTCCGGCGCCCCCGTGCGCGAGCTGTCCAACGCCGTCATCCGCCGCGCGTACCAGCGCGGCAAGGGCGCCCTGCCTCTCATCGGCGTGGGCGGCGTGTTCACCGCGCAGGACGTCTACGAGAAGCTGCGCGCGGGCGCCACCGTGGTGCAGGTGTACACGGGCTTCATCTACGAGGGCCCGGGCATGGTGGACCGAATCCTCCCGGAGCTGGGCGCCCTGCTGGCCCGGGACGGCTTCGCCTCCGTGCGCGATGTGATTGGCGTGGACGCTCGCGAAGGCATGCCCGCATAGGCCCACCTGCCCTCCGGGGCAGGCAACCTGTCTTCCTGGCGACACAGGAAACTCGGGACAGGGTGCGGGCGATGATTGTGGGACGTCTTCCGCCCTTCGAGGTGCGCCGTGAAGATCTCCCGTCCGCCGTCGTCCCCGCCCGCGTCGCCGACCTTCACGCCGCGCCCTTCCGTGCCGCAGCCGGTCCCGCCGAAGCCGCCCGCGGAGCAGAGCCCCTCCGACGTCTTCGACGGGCCGGTGGCCAGCTCGAACGTGGGTGACAGCAAGCAGGGTGCTTCAGGCAGCAGCATCCGCGTCGGCGCGAGCGCCTCGAGTGGCGGACAGGGCATCGAGGACCGGGACAAGTTCAAGCCCTCACAGGGCCCCGGCGGCCCGGGCACGACCGCCTCCGGCAGCAGCATCCGCGCGGGCGGCCGGGGCAACTCCGGCGGGACGCAGGGCGATCCCCCCTGCACGCCCCACCGGAGGGACTGAAGACGCCGTTCCTCCCGCGCACGCGCGCTCAGTACTCCTTCAGGAGCGCGGCGGCCACCTTGAGGTCCAGCCGCTTGAACAACGCCGAGACCTTCGCCTTCGGGATCAGCTTCTTCGCGGCCGCCTCTACGCGGAGGAGCGCGAAGGCGAGCTGATCGAGTGAGGCGAAGGCCGGCGAGACAGAGCCCTCCTCGTGCGCGTAGCGGACGACCGCTCCCGTCGTGACGTCGAGGAGGAACATCTCGCCGGAGCCGTCGCTCGCGATGCCGACGTACTTGTCGTCGTTCGCACCGGCCAGGTCCTCCTTCTTGCAGTCGAAGCCGTAGCTGTCGAAGTCGAAGGCGAGGGTCATCGACGGCACGCCACCGCCCATCACCACTTCGTCCAGCGCACGACCCGCGGGAACGGCACGAACCTTCTTGCTGCCGGGCTTCGACACGCGGGGCGCCTTCGGGAAGAAGCGCGCCGCGTCGGCCGCGAAGTCACCGCGCTCGATGTAGCCGGCCAGGGTGCTCGCCTCGGTGCTCTCCCCCCACTCGGTGAGCGTGGGCTTGCTCACGTCGAGCGGCGTGCCGTCCTTGGCGAAGAACGTCGTGCTCTTCAGCTTGCCCTTGGCGAACACCGCCGTCAGGCGATGAGGCCAGGGCTTCGGGACCTTGAAGATCTTGTGCAGGAGCTTCGTGCCGGCGTACTCGAACAGGGCGCCATCGACCGGGCCGACGACCCACTCGAGGGCACCGTCGATGACGCCATCACGCAGTTCAATCCGCAGCTCGTCCGGGAAGTCGAAGCCGGGGCGGAAGCGCACCTCGACCAGCGCGCCGTCCGCGAACGTCGCGATCATCGTATTGTTCGGCCCGTTCGGCAGCCCAAGCGCCTCCTGCATGGCCAGGCGCGGTGCGTGTTCCGACATCTCGTGGATGCCGAGCGACCATTTGATCTCTCCATCCAGCTTGCCGTCCTTGCGCGTGGCGTCGAGCAGCAGCAGTCCCGACGGATGGATCCACAGGCGCTCGCGCGCGTCGTTGGGACCTCCGCATCGCCAGAGTTTGGTGGAGGCATCGAAGGTGGCTTCAGGAGGAACGCTCTTGGGGCGCGGGGCGGTCGTCATCGCGCCGCACCATACCTGTCGCACCCCTTCCCTCCACCTTCTGGTGGGCGCGGAAGCGCTGTCTGGCTTTGAACGCTGACGCGCTGCATCCCAGACGCGTCTTCGGTTTTCCGGGACTCCTCGGAAACTCGGAACGTGGTGGGTCCGATGATGGTTTCAGGAACTCCGTCCTGAGGTGCTTCGTGAAGATCTCCCGCCCGCTGTCGAGCCCCACGCAGCCCGAGCAGCCCACCCAGCTTCCGGTGCATCGCGCGTCCGGGCAGAGCCTGGCTGGCGGGCACGGATCCTCCAGCAGCGCCCAGGGCTACAGGGATCCGCCGGACCTCTTCCAGGGCGGCCCCAGCCATGACCGGCCTGGCCTCTTGATCCAGGACCGCCTCCATCGCGGCCCCGTGGGTGAGGGCGGCCAGGCGCGGCCCTGCGCCTCCGGCTCCAGCGTGAGGGGCCAGGGCGGTGGCCACTCCGGTTCCGTCTCGTGCAGCTTCGTGCCTTCGGAGAGCGGGGCGGCGGGCGCGGCCAGGCCGAAGCCATCCTCCCCCTTCCAGAAGTTGGCCGAGCGGGTCCGCGACCTGTTCGCGAAGCTGGTGGGCGCGGACGCGCCGGAAGGCTCCCGCCGTGGCCGGGTGGCGACGGGCGATAGCTCCCGGTCCGCGGGCTCCAAGCACACCGGCAGTGGCCAGGGACGCATCGGGGCCGAAGAGGAGCTCCAGGCCAGCGACCCGGCTCGGGTCGGCGGCTGACCCGCTGCGTGATCCTGCGTTCCGGGCGTGAGTGACGGTAGGCTTGCCCCGGAATGAACGACGTCCAGCGATTCGGGCCGTACCGCGTCCTGCGGGACATTGGTGAAGGCGGCATGGGGCGCGTCTCGCTCGCGGAACGCGAGGGCTGGGAAGAGCCGGTCGTCCTCAAGCGAATCCACTCCGAGCACGCCGCCGACGTCCGCTTCCGCCGCCGACTGCTGCGTGAGGCGGAGGTCGCCGCCGGACTGCACCACCTCAACGTGGTGCGGGTGCTGGAGACGGGCGTCATCGACGACCAGGTCTACCTGTCCATGGAGTACGTCGCGGGCTCCAGCCTCGCGCACATCCACGCGGCGAGCCGGCCGGAGCTGCTGCCACCAGGCCCCATCCTGGATGCCATCGCGCAGGCCTGTGACGGGCTCGCGTACGTGCACCAGTTCGTCAACCCGGAGTCGGGCAAGTGGATGGAGCTCATCCACCGCGACGTGTCCCTGGACAACCTGCTGCTGTCCTACACCGGCACGGTGAAGATCGCGGACTTCGGCATCGTGAAGACGTCGGAAGGCACGCAGACGACATCCGGCGTGGTGATGGGGAAATTGGCATACATGTCCCCGGAGCAGATCCGCGACGAGGTCCTGGACGCGCGCGCGGACCTGTACTCGCTGGGCATCTGCCTTTACGAGCTGCTCGCCGGACGGCGGCCGTTTCCCATCCAGCGCGGCCGCGCGGTGATGGAGTCGGTGCTGTATGACGCTCCGCCACCGCTCACGCCGCAGCGCCCGGGGATTCCCGCGTCGCTGGTGTCGCTGGTGGAAGCACTGCTCGCCAAGGGCCGCAAGGACAGGCCCACGGAGGCCGCCGCCGTGGCGAAGGAGCTCCGCGCGGAGCTGGCCCGGCTGGGCGAGTCCCCGCTCTTCCCCTCCCGGCTGATGGAGCCACCCACCGGCGTCCCAGCGAAGCCCCGGAGGCTCCGTCCGGCCCTGCCCGAGCCTCCCGCCTCCGAGCCCACGGAGGTGATGAAGCCGGAGGTCCTGCCCACCCTGCCCCTGGAGCCCGCGCCTCCACTGCGCTCGGAGGCGCCGACCCAGGCGTTGAGGCCCCAGCGCCCGGTGTCCCGGCCGCCGGAGCCCGCTCCTCCCGCGAAGCGGTTCCGGCCCTCCGAAGAGACACCGCCACCGTCCTCACAAGCACTGTGGCTCAAGTGGGTGGCCGTCTCCGTTGCGGGAAGTCTGATCGCCGCGGCGGCCTGGTGGTGGAGCTGATCAGCAGCCGCAGGTCCCGCTGAAGGCGTACTGGTATTGATATTCCGTGTGCGTGTAGGTGCCGCCCGCGTCGAAACACACGCGATAGCTGTACTGCTGATTGAACAGGCCCGGCTTGCCGCGCTGGTAGGGGTAGCTGCCATCGTCGCACGGCGGAGGGAGGTGCTCAGGCCCGCCCCCCGTGATGGAACGGGGAGCAGCCGCCATCGGATCACCCTCACAATACCAATAGACGCCACACGCGCGGTTGTCCGAACAATACTGCCCGCCCGAGTTGATCCACTCGGACCAGTTCGCGCACGAGCCCAGCGCGGCCTCCGTCGTGGCCAGTGAAGCCTCCTCGGCCGCGGCCTCCTCGGGCGTCATGGGCCCACCGCACGCAGTCAACGCCAGACCCGTGCAGACGCCGACGACGACGCGCAGCAATGACATTCCAGGCATGAAGGGGGACTCCTTGTCCGAGGGGGCACCGGCATGGCGCCCAGCCGTCCGACAGGGATTCAGATTAGACAATCTCGACTCCCCAGACCAGCGCAAGCCTTTCAGGAAAATTCCCGACAAGAACGGTCCGTTCAAAAGGCGGCAAAGCCTATCGGCTTGCAATCCATTGCCGCACCGCGGCCAGCTCGCGCCGCGTCATATTGCCGCCCTGAGCAAAGCCATCCTCGGCCTTGTTCGCCAGCGTCAGAGCCCGCGCATGCTCCGCGGGCTGACCCCAGAGTGCCTGCGCGAGCGCGAAGTGCGTCATTGCGGCGTCCACCGGGTTCCAGCCCAGCGGGGCCAGCACCCGCTCGGATGTCTCCAAAAGCTCTCGCGCGCTGTCGCCCTGCCCCAGCAGGAAGTACGCGAGCCCCAGCGCGGTGCGGCTGTGGATGGTCCGCGCATGGTCCGCGCCCAGCGAGCGCGACTTGGAGTCCAGCGCCGCGCGCAACAGCGGCACCGCCTCCTTCGGACGGCCCTGCGCCACCATCAGCCGCCCTACGTCCTCCTCCAGCGTGTCCACCGCGAACTCCTCTGGTGGCAACACCTTTCGTTGGAGCGCCAGCCCTTCCTGGAAGTGCGCGAGCGCGTCCGCGTCCCGCTCCAACCGCTCCTCCGCGCCGGCCAGCGCCTTCAGCGAATCAATGGCCTCGCGGCTCTCCGCGCCAAAACCCTGACGCATTCCCTCCAGCGCCTGCCGGTGCAGCGCGAGCGCCCGGTCCGGCGCGCCCAGCGACTCCTGCACCAACGCGATGTCGTGGAGCAGCAGCAACGTCTGGGAATTGAGCGGCCCCAGCGTCTGCTGTTGCAGCGTGTACGCGCGCTGTAGCCACTCCAGCGCCTTCGGCAGGTTGCCTGACTCCTGCTCCGCGAAGCCCAGGTTGGTGAGCGTGCCCGCGAGCAGCGGATGCACCGGGCCCAGCCGCTCCTCGTAGATGGCGAGCGCCTTCTGGTACAGCGCGGTGGCCTCCGCCTTCTTGCCCTGGCGCAGCATCACCATGCCCAGGTTGTTGTAGACCTTCGCGGTGTCCACGTGCGTGGGCCCCAGGGTGCGCTCGCGCAGCGCCAGGGCCCGCGTGTAGTGCTCCGCCGCCGCGTCGAGCGCTTCCTCGTTCAGCGCGAGGATGCCCTCGTGGTTGGCGAGCCGTCCCTCCAGGTCCGGCGCGGAGCCCAGCCGTTCGATGAGCGCGTGCGCCTGGGCGCTCCACAGGTGGGCCTCGGGGAACCATTCGGGATCCCCGCTCAGTCCCAGCACCAGCTCCGTGGCCACCTGGAGCGCCACTTCGTCATGCCGTCCCGCCGTGGCGGCGGCCATGGCCTCGTGCCACGTAGCCCGCGCGTCGCGCGACTGGCTCATGCGGTGGTGGGCCCAGCCCAACACATGGAGCGCCTCCGCCTCCACGGGCCGGTAGTGCGTCACGTGCGCCGCCTCCACTGCGGCCTTGGCCACGGGCACCGCCTGCGCGTAACGGCCCGTGTCGAGCAGCGCCTGCGCATGCGCCACGTCCTTGCGCACGGCGTCCACGCGGGTGCGCGCCGCCTGGTCCTCCGGCGGGGGCACCGCGGCGGAGAGCGCCTCCACGTTCGCGCAGCCAGACACGCCGCGCAGCGAATCCACCGCTTCCGCGCTGCGCTGCACCAGCGCCACATCCGCGTGCGCCAACTCAGCCCCCAGCGCGTCCACCGCCCGCAGGCGCCGGTCCAGACACGACATGCGCAATGCCAGATGCGCTTCCGGCTGCTCTCCCGTCACGCGCGTGGCCTCGCAGGCCTGGCGATGCATGCGGCTCCACTCGGACGCGTAGGCATCCAGCGCGCGCTCCACCCGGTCGAAGGCGCCATCCGCGTCCTTCGCGCCACTCTTCTCGAAGGCCTCCGCCACCGCCGCCTTCTGCGTGGGACCCCAAACGCGGGCGAACAGCTTGGGCGCGCCGCTGCACGGCGTGGGACGCACCCACGCCACGCCCACGCCCAGGAAGAGCCCGGCCACCACCGCGATGGAGCGGCCCGCGAGCTTCTTCCGTCCCGCCTCCGGGTCGCGCTCCAGCGCCGCCAGCAGCGCCTCCATGGACGCGAAGCGCTGCTCCGGCGCCACCGCCAGGCCCTGCGCGAGCACGCGGTGCACCCAGCCCGGGACGGATGGATGCGCGGGCGGCTCCAGCTCCACCCGGGGCACCACCGCGCCCTGGGGGGCCCGCTGCGAATCCAGCAGCGTGACGGCCATGCGCCGCAGCGTTCCCTCCTCGAAGGGGCGCTGACCGGTGAGCGCCTCGTAGACGGACACGCAATAGCTGAACTGATCCGCGCGCGCGTCCGGGCCCCGGCCTGCGTACTGCTCCGGCGCCATGTACGCGGGCGTCCCCACCAGCGCGCCCGTCGCCGTGAGCCTTGTGTCGAGCGGCCCTTCCAACAGCGCGGCCGGTGGCACCGCGGGCCCGGCCTCCGTGCCCACGCCCGCGTCGGACGCGATGCCGAAGTCCGTCACCCAGACGCCGCCGTCCCGGCCCAGCAGCACGTTGTCCGGCTTGAAGTCGCGGTGCACCAGCCCCGCAGCGTGCGCCGCCGAGAGGCCCTGCCCCATCGCCCGGCATACGGCCAGCACTTGGCGCTGGGGGTGCGGCCCCTCGCGCAGCCACTGGCGCAGCGTGCCGCCCTCCACCCGCGCCATGGCGATGAACACCCGGCCCTCGTGTGTGCCCACGTCGTGCACCGTGAGCACGTTCGGGTGGGACAGGCGCGCCATGGCCTGGGCCTCGCGCACCAGCCGCAGCGCGCGGGCGTCCTCCTCCTCGTCAGGCAGACGCCGCTCGTGCAGGAGCTTGATGGCGACGGTGCGGCGCAGCTCCGGATCGAAGGCCTCGAAGACCTCGCCCATGCCGCCCTTGCCCAGCCGCGCCAGCAACACATAGCGGCCCACGCGCGTCGCGTGGAGCGGACGCTCCGGCAAGCTGGAGTCACCCGTCGGGTGGTCCGTGTTCGGCGCCTGGGAACCGGTGTCTTCAGTGGGCCGGGAGGTCTTCATCGCCCCCAGCCTATCCTGAACCCGCCTTTCCCCATTATCCGTGCCTGCCTACCTGCTCCGGGTAGTGATTGTGACAATGCCCAATGGCAGACATTGCACATCGGGCACGACGCACACGGTCAGAGGCGATTGGCTATAGCGCGCCCATGCCCACCCTCCTCCTCAGCGCCAAAGACTTGCGCGGCCTCTACACCGTCGAGCTCGGTCTGGAAGCCGTCGAGCGCGCCTTCCTGGCGCATGGCCGCGGTGACGCGCTCATGCCCCCCAAGGTGTACCTGTCCCTGCCGAAGTACGAGGGCGACTTCCGCGCCATGCCCGCGTTCCTCGACGGCGCGGCTGGCGTGAAGTGGGTCAACGCCCATCCGAACAACCCTCGCAAGCACGGCCTGCCCACGGTGCGCGCCGTGTACGTGCTCAGCGACCCGGACACCGCGTCCCCGCTGGCCATCCTGGACGGCACGCTGCTCACCGCGTGGCGCACCGGCGCCGCCGGCGGCATCGCGTCCAAGTACCTGGCGAAGAAGCAGCCGCGCACGTTGGGGCTCGTGGGCTGCGGCGTGCAGGCGCGTGTCCTCATCGACGCGCACCGCGCCCTCTTCGGGGACCTGGAGCTGCTGCTGGCGGACGCGTCCGCCCAGGCCGCGGAGGCACTCCAGAAAGAGAAGGGAGGCCGCGTGGTGAGCCTCCAGGAGGCCTCCGGCGCGGACATCGTCTGCTCCGCCACGCCCGCGCGCGCCCCGGTGGTCCGCCGTGAGTGGGTCCAGGCCGGCGCCCACATCAACGCCATGGGCGCGGACGCCCCCGGCAAGCAGGAGCTGGATCCGCGACTGCTCGTCGAAGGGCGCGTCTTCATCGACGACGCGGATCAGGCGCTCCACTCCGGCGAGGTCAACGTGCCGCTGCACGACGGGCTCATCCAGGCCGAGCAGCTCGCCGGGACCCTGGGAGAGGTCGTCGCTGGCCGGAAGCCCGGCCGCACCGGCACCGAGGTCACCGTCTTCGACTCCACCGGCCTCGCCGTGCAGGACGTGGCCCTGGCCCGCGCGCTCTACGACGTCGCCCTGGCGAAGGGCGTGGGCCAGCGGTTCGATCTGGTCGAGGACGCCTGACGCCCGTATCCCACCCGGTGCATCCTCCTCGCGGAGACGACCCTGAAGGGCGCACGGGGGCGGCGTTGTGAGGCAAAAAAGAGAGCGCTCGCCGGCACCTTGGAGTTTTACCGGCGAGCGCCCCGGGCCGCGTGCCGACTGGCAGGGCCTCGTAAAGTCGCGGCGGATGTGGAGAGCGGCCTGTCAGCCCACCCCACGCCACCTTCATGTTTCCAGCCATCCGCCCCGCGTCCCGTGTTCCGGGCCCCGCGCTCGGCGTCCGTTTCCTTCAAAAAACCCCTGCGTACCGGCGGTGATTCCTCCACCCGCCTGATCCGCCACACCCAGGGTGAGCACGCCTGCCGCTTCCGGCAATGCCCGAGGCGCCATTACCACGCCTTGCCCATCAATCTCCACGAAAATCGAGCTATTCCCATCTATAACCTGCGCACACGCAGGTCCTCGGGGAGAAACCGCCTCCCTTTTCTACGAAACGCGCCCGCCCCCAATTGCTGAGGACGGGCGTGGATTATCCGGATCGGTCTGACATTTGCCGGCCCCTGGGGGCGGTTTCAGCCTGGGGGCAGTCCTGCCACCTGGCGGTACAGCGCGTCATGTCGGCGCACCATCTTCTCCAGGGACAGCTCGCGGGCGACGAAGCCCCGGGCGGCCTTGCCCATCTTCCGGGCCTCCTTGGGGTTGGCCAGCAGCCGGCGGAAGGCCTGGGCCAGCTGGGCGGGCCGCTCCGGCTCCACCACCAGGCCCCGCTCGCCGTCCGAGATGAGGTCCGGATTGCCGCCCACCCGGGTCACCACCATGGGCAGCCCGGCCGCCATGCCCTCCATCACCGCGTTGGACATGCCCTCCGCCGTGGAGCACAGGACGCCGAAGGTGGCCTGACCGTAGAGGGCCGGCACGTCCGTGCGGTGCTTGAGGAAGTGCACCCCGTCCGCCACCCCCAGTTCGTGCGCCATCTTCTCCAACCCCGGCCGGCGCGGCCCGTCCCCCACGAACCACGCGTTCAGCTTCGTCCCCTCATGACGCAGCATGGCAAGGGCGAGCAGCAGGTCCTCCTGCCGCTTCACGGGGTGGTTCATGTTGGCCACGTGGAGGACCGTGGGCACTCCGTTGGTTTCGGGCAGTGTGTCCTTGAGCCCCTCCGCCGCGCGCGCGTCGAAGCGCTGGAGGTCCAGGCCGTTGTGGATGACGGAGATGCGTGAGGCGGGCAGCCCCTCCTCGTTCATGAGCAGCTGGCGGATGGCCTCCGCGTTGGCGATGACGTGATCCGCCATGCGCGTCATCTGCGCGTGCAGCAGGCGGCGGGCCTTGCCCTGCCAGTGGGACAGGTCCAACCGGCCGACGATGACCTTCGCGCCCGCGAGCTTCGCGGCCGGCACCGCGATGATGCTGGAGTAGAAGTCATGCACGTGCACCAGCTGCACGCGGTGCTGCTTGAGCCAGCGGGCCATCCGGTGGATCTGCAGCAGCGTGTTGGGCTGCACGAGCGAGCCCTTGAGTGAGAACACCTCCGGCGCGTGCCCCAGCTTCCAGACGGAGCCCATCAAGGGCCCCGCGTCCTCCAACACAGACACCTGCAATTGATAGCTGGAGGGCAGGCCTCGCAGCAGCTCCAGCACCTGGACCTCGGTGCCGCCAATGTGGAACGACCGGGTGAATTGCACCAGGCGGAGGGGCTCCTGCCCCATCCGCGCATCCTCACGCCGCATGCCCAGACCCCTCCCACGTGGCCACCGGCGCGGGATTCATCGCCGGTTGCCTCCCCACCGCCAGGGCTCGCTCCCGTGCCTGCGCGATGCGGTGCGCGCTCGCGGCCAGGCCGAAGAGCACGTAGCAGTGCGCGGACAGGATGTAGCCCGAGAACAAATCACAGACGAGGTAGCCCGCTACCGCCGCCAGTAAGGCGCGTGCCAGCCATCCCATCTCCGAGTCCGCCGACGCGGCCGCGGCCCCGCCCACGGCTCCGCCCGAGAACACCAGGAAGCACAGGAGGCCAATCCACCCGAGCTCCCCGATGACGTCGAGGAAGATGTTGTGCGCCACGTAGGCGCGGTGCGCCTCTGGCGGCGCGTACTCGAACCAGGCGTAGCGGAAGCCGCCCGCGCCCACGCCGAGCAACGGCTTGTCCAGGCTCATGCGGCTGGCCACCTGCCACGCGTAGACGCGGCCCATGGCGGACGCGTCCTCGTGGAACGACGCCACCGTCTCATTGCGCTGCCAGAAGCTCTTGGGCGCGAACACCGCCAGGCCCGCGACGAACACGGTGCCCAGCACGATGGCCTGCATGCGGCGCTTCTCGCGGATGGCCCACATGGCCATCGCCACCGACAGGCCAATGAAGCCGCCGCGCGAGTGCGACAACACGATGGCCACCACCGCCAGCACCGCGGACACCGCGCACAGCACGCGGAACACCCACGGGGTGCTCTTGCGCGCGAGGAACGCCACCGCGAGCGGCACCACCAGCACCATGTTCATGGCCATGTGGTTGGGGTCCGCGTACACGCCGACCCAGCGCGAACGGAAGCCCTCCACCATGTTCTCGCCGACGATGTACCAGTTGATGACGCCAATGGACGTCACGATGGCGCCCAGCACCATGGCGCCTGCCACCACCGCCAGCCGCTTGGGCGTGGTGATGACGTTGACGAGCGTCAGGTAGATGGCCGTGAGCTTGAGCAGCTCCACGCCCTGGAAGCGCGTCACCTCCGGGTTCACGCTCCACGCCACCGAGCAGAACGCCAGCGACGAGAACGCCAGCAGCGCGATGCCCCGCGCGCCGTCGAAGAAGAGAGGCTCCGCCTTGCCAATGCGGCGCATCACCATCAGGCCCGCGCCAAGCCCTGAAGTCAGCAGCGCGAGTCGCAGCGGCTCCAGCGCGGGGATCCACTCACCCGGCACCGCGTACATCACCGCCGCGAACCCCGCGAGCATGTAGAAAGCCAGTACGTCGCGACGCTGCCCCACCGCGCCCGGTCCCATGTACGCCACCCCTTCGCTGTCGGTCGCTCGTCCCGTCACACGCGTGCCCCTGGCCCTCGTGGATTTCCGTCTGCCGTTTGCAAACAGCCGTTTGCAAACAGCTGGCGGGCGAGGGGCAAAGCAGCGCGCGTGCCAGAAGATGGCAACGCGGGAGGCCTGTATCTTCGGGAGGTTGCGGGCTCGCCCGCGACCGCCGGGCCGGGCAAGGCTGAAAAAGCTACGGGACCGGGGCGCTCTCCATCGGTAGGACCGCGGAGGCGATCAGATCCAAACGGCCCTCGCGCAGCCACGCCGGCCCCAGCTCCGACAGAAGCCGCGCCAGCGTGACGTTCACCACCCGACGCAGCTCCTCACGCGCGGGCTCCGGCACCACGGGCGAAAGCGCCGCCACCGCGCGCTCCGCCGCGCTCGCACGCAGGCGAGGCGCATCCGGAGTGCCTTCGAACAGGCGCTGGCCCAGCTCCACCGTGCGCCCCAGCGGCACGGGCCGCACGTCCACGCCCTCCTCCAGCACGGCCATGCCCACCACGGCCGCCCACAGCCGCTCCACGCCCAGCACGTCCAGCGACACGCCGAAGCGCGCCAGCACCGTGTGCGCCGCGTCCTCGGAGCCGCCCAGGAGCGCGCCCAGCGCCGCCACCTGTCCCTCCGCGCGCGCGAGCAGTGCTTCCGAACCGGCCACCTCCCGCAGCGAACGGAACGGAACGGGCTCCGCGCCCGGGACGCGCAGCGCCCGCCGGGGACGCTTGCGCCGCAGGGCCTCCAGCGCGGCGGCCTCCTCCGGGAGCACCAGCGGCACGTCCTCCAGCTTCATGAAGGGCGCCTTGAAGAGGCGATCCGCGCGGTACTTGAGCTGGAGCGTCAGCGTGAAGCCCACCTGGAAGACGCGGCGCAGGGGCGTATCCCGCAGCACGTCCGGCGCCTTCGCCGGGTCGGCGCCCGTCAGGTGCTCCAGGCCCAGCGACAGGTAGTCGCGTACCCATTCGCCCACGCGGCGCACGGCGTCCAGGTCGCCCGGGTCGCCCAGCTCCGCGACGAGCACCGCGTTGGCCACTTCCCGCAGCTCGTCCTCCGCGTTCATCCGCTCCACGTCGGACAGGTCCCGGAAGGCCGCCTCCAGGTAGTCCAGGTGGCCGCCCGTGGCGCTGAGCGCGGGCGTCCCGGGCCCCGTGGGGCGCGGCGGCACGTCCACGCGGCTGAAGAGGGCGAGCGCGTCCTCCAGCGACGGGAAGCCCAGGTCGGACAGGCGCGCGCGGCGGAACTGGAACGCGGTCTCCTCCAGTTCGGAGGGAATCTCCCAGCGCACGGCCTCGAAGAGGCGCACCGCTTCGAAGGGGTTCTCCGCGATGAGATCATTGAGGAGCGCGCGCATGGCGGACGCCTCCACGCCCTCCACCTTCACCTCCACCAGGTAGCGCCCTTCCGGGGTCTCCATCGTCAAGCCCTGCGGGTTGACGTCCGGGTTCTCCTCCAGGTCGTGGACGGCGGTGAACTCCTTGAGGAGCGTCTCCACCACCTCCAGGTCCACCGCGTGCACCTTGCGCAGGAAGTCCTCCTGCTCGTCGCCGCGCGCGGCGCGCAGCCAGGTGAGCACCGCGTGAGGGTCCAGCTTGTCCTTCGCCCAGCCGCCCAGGTCCACGAAGGTGCGGAACTGCGCGGGCGACGCCAGCTGGACGAGCTCCGTCGTGTCCGCCAGCCCCACCTCCTGGATGGTGACGTAGAGGTCCTCCGCGGGCAGCGAGCGCACCAGCGCGGCCGTATCCTCCGCATCGAAGAGCGCCGCCACCCGCTGGCGCGGGGACAGGCGCATCAACCGCTGACGCTCCTCGCGAGGCGCGAGGGGCGAACCACCACCATTCGTCTTGCCGTTCTGGGACACGCCGGGGGTGCTACCACAGCGCGCCTACGGCCGGCAGCCTCAGACGCGGGTGGCCTTGCCGAAGGTGTCCAGCAGCGTGCCCCAGACCTCCTCCACGCCCAGCTTCTCAGTGGAGGAGAACGGGATGACCGCCTCGCGGGGCAGCTCCAGTTGCTCCGCGACCTTGTGCAGCCGGGGCTTGCGCTGCGCCTTCGTCAGCCGGTCCACCTTGGTGGCCACGACGAGGATGCGGCGGTTGTGCTCCTGGAGGTAGTCCAGCGTCTGCATGTCCTCCGGCGTGGGGCCAATCTCCGCGTCGATGATGCTCACCACCACCTCCAACCGGTGCCGGTTCTTGAGGTAGGTGGTGATCATCTCCTGCCACTGGGCCTTGTCCGCCTTGCTCGCCTTGGCGAAGCCGTAGCCGGGCAGGTCCGCCAGGCGCACCGTGTGGCGCACGCCGTCGCGGTCCAGGTCGATGTCGAAGAAGTTGAGCGTGCGGGTACGCCCCGGCGTGTTGGACACGCGCACCAGCTTCCGCCGGTTCGTCAGGGCGTTGATCATGGACGACTTGCCGACGTTGGAGCGGCCGACGAAGGCCACCTCCGCGCCGTGGTCCGTGGGCAGCCCCTTGAGCTCCACGGCGGTGGTGACGAAGCGGGAATCGAGGATCTTGATCAAGCGGAGGTCACTTACTTCTTCGCCGTGGCCGGAGCCGGCGTGGAGGGGGCGGCGTCCGCCCGGGTCTGCTGCTTGCGAGCGCGCTCGGCGGACCAGTGGTCGATGGCCTTCAGCGCTTCCTTGAAGTCGAACGGGCGCAGGGACGGCGAGGACGCGTCATGGCAGGTGCGGCACTGCTTCTCCGACGGGTCCACCAACCCCACCAGCCGCGCCAGCTCCGGGTCCTTCATCACGTAGGACGGCGAGTAGTACTGCCCGCCGCCGTGGCATGTCTCGCAGGTGACGGCCGCCAGCTGCTGCTCCGCCTGGTCCGGCGCGTGGCAGGACAGGCAGCGCGCGTCCTTCTTCTGCCCTTCCGCCAGCGTCTCGGTCGCACGGGCGTGCTTGGACTTCATCCACGCGTCGTATGCCTCCGGGTGGCAGCCCTTGCAGCTGTCGGGGCCCGTGAAGTCCGCGGCGCCGGCGAGGCCGCCGGAAACGGCGAGCAAGAGGGCTGAAAAGACCCGGAAGGCACGAGAAGACATGCCTTGAGCACGTAGCAGAGGCCCCTGGAGGGGGCAAGGCGTCTCGTTCGTGATTGAATACCGGGTGGACAGCTGCGTGGCTTGAGGTAACGGACCTTGAGGCGTGCCTGCCTGATCCGCTAGGGAGGAGTCGAGATGCGCACCCCCGTGATTGCCGTCCTGTTCGCCGTTGCCGTCGCTGCCGTCTCCCTGCCTGCTTCCGCCAAGCCGTGGCAGGGCATCGAGCCCGGGTCCTCCAAGAAGGAGGACGTGGTGAAGAAGTTCGGGGAGCCGTCCCGGACCATGAGCCAGGAGGGCAAGGAGATCCTGGCCTACTTCGCCAAGGAGGCCATCAAGGGCACCACCCAGGCCCAGTTCAAGGTGGACCCGGCCACCCAGATGGTGGAGCGCATCGACGTGTTCCCCGGGCCCGTCATCGAGAAGGACACCATCGAGAACAGCTACGGCCCCGCGTGCCCGGCCGGCGCCATGCCCGCCACGCCCTGCTACCTGCGCAAGCTGACGGACGACTTCCGCACCTACTTCCTCTACGTGAAGCTGGGCGTGGCCATCTTCTTCAACGAGGACGGCAAGACGGTGCAGTCCTTCGTCTTCACCACCCCCAAGGCCGCGAAGTAGCCCGTGCACGTCTTCGGACTGACGGGTGGCATCGCCTCCGGCAAGAGCACGGTGAGCCGGATGCTGCGGGAGCTGGGCGCGCGCGTGCTGGACGCGGACGTGCTCGCCCGCGAGGTGGTGGAGCCCGGCACGCCCGGCCTGAGGCGCATCGACGAGCGCTTCCCCGGCGTGGTGGGCCCCGACGGCCGCCTGGACCGGGTGAAGCTGGGCGCGCACATCTTCGCGAACGCCGAGGAGCGGGCCGCCCTCAACGCCATCGTGCACCCGGAGGTGCGCGCCCTCTTCCTCCAGAAGCTCCAGGCGTTGGAGGCGGAAGGGGTCACCCACGCCGTCTACGACGTGCCGCTGCTCATCGAAACGGGGCTGCACCAGGCCATGGAGGGCGTGGCCGTGGTGTGGGTGCCGCGCGAGGTGCAGAAGGCGCGGCTGATGACGCGCGACGGGCTCCTGGCGGACCAGGCGGAGGCGCGGCTCCAGGCGCAGATGGCGCTGGACGACAAGCGCGAGCACGCGACCTGGGTCATCGACAACAGCGGCGCGCCGGAGGCCACCCGCCCTCAGGTGGAGGCGGTGTGGCGGGCGATGCTCGCACACGGCTGACGGGCGGTTATGCTGCGCCGAGCATGAGCGAGACGTCCAAGACGCGGCAGGGCCCTGGCACCTACTTCATCACCGGCTACCCGGGCTTCATCGGCAAGCGGCTGGTGGAGCACATCGCGCGGGAGGACCCGAAAGGGCACATCTACGCGCTCGTGCAGCCCAAGGCCTTCAAGGAGGCGCAGTCGCTCGCGGCGAAGGTGAAGGGCGCGCGCGTGGAGCTGCTCACCGGTGACGCGGTGGACATGCACCTGGGCCTGTCCGGCGAGGAGTACCAGCGCCTGTGCGAACGGGTGACGGACATCTTCCACCTGGCCGCCGTATCGCAGCTGGGCGTGCCCAAGGAGACCGCGTGGCGGGTGAACGTGGACGGCACGCGCAACCTGCTGGAGCTGGCGCGCGACTGCGAGAACCTCTCCCGCTTCAACCACTTCTCCACCTGCTACGTGTCCGGCGACCGCGTGGGCGTCATCGCCGAGGACGAGCTGGACCGGGGCCAGTCCTTCCGCAACGCCTACGAGGAGACGAAGTTCCAGGCGGAGCGGCTGGTGCAGCGCGCCTCCGCCACCCTCCCCGTCACCATCTTCCGTCCGTCCAGCGTGGTGGGCGACTCGCGCACGGGCGAAATCGATCGCTTCGAGGGCCCCTACTACCTGGGCATCCTGCTCGTCACCTCCCCGCTGGTGGTGCCGCTGCCCCTGCCGGGCAACGGCGTGGCGCCGCTCAACGTCGTCCCGGTGGACTTCGTGGTGGAGGCCGTGTGGCGGCTGTCGCGTGACGCGCGCGCGAAGGGGCGCATCTTCCACCTGGTGGACCCCAACCCCATGAGCGCGCGGCGCGTGTACGAGCTCATCGCGGAGAAGTCCCACAAGCGGCTGCCGCGCTTCAACCTGTCCGCGCGCGCCGCGGACGTGATGCTGCGGCTGCCCGTGCTGGAGAAGCTGGCCCGGCCCCAGCGCGCCGCCATCAGCTACGTGAACCACCTGGCCATCTACAACTGCCACAACACGCTGGAGCTGCTCGACGGCACCGGCGTGCGGTGTCCGCCGCTGTCGTCGTACCTGGATCAGCTCGTCGCCTACGTGCGGGAACAGTACAAGCAGCGCAAGGAGGGCGCGGAGGTCGAGGATCCACTGGACCACGGTCCACTGCCCTCTTCGGATGAAGGCGCGCCGGCACCGCGCTCGCGCCGCTGAACAGGGTTCGGGCCCGCAGGCAAGGTGCGGCGCGCCACGTGTCACACGCTCGCGCCCGCCTGGCCGCTACGGCTTATTCCAGACTGCCAATTGTTACTGGGTTGCTAACGCAAAATTGAGGGGCCCCCCCTCTATGCAACGAAACAGTGTCCTGGTTAGCATGCGCTCCCACTGAATCTGGCGCGGTGAAGACAACCGCGGCCAGAAGAGTGGGTTGGAGAGCAGCGCTTGCCGGTGACCGTAGACAGTCGATTCGGATGGGCCGCCCCGGGTTCGGGTATGGCGCCCCGGCTGTCCAGCTTGTCGCAGCGCTTCGCACCCGCCCTGCTCGCCTCGCGCGTGCCGCCTTTCCACGCTGAGTTCCCCGCTCACGTCGCCAATGCGACCTGTGGCGTTGGGCTGCGTTTCCTATCGGGCTGTTGTCCACCCAGGGTCCACCATCCGTAAGGAGCGGTCCGCCTCCCCCGGCGGACTTCTCCTGTCGCAGTCGTCGTCACTCGCAGTCCCCTCGTCCTGCAGTTCATCACCCCCAAGAAGGAAGGCGCATGCGTCTCAGGGAAAAGCTGTTGACCAGCCTGCTGCTGGTGCCCATCGCGGGTACCAGTGCGTGGGCCAAGGAGCGGTCGAACTTCGACGCGTTCCTGGAGCAGCGGGACTCCCGCTCTCTCGCCGTGGATTCGAACACGGCGGTGTCCCGCGGGCTTCGCATCGAGCAGACCGAGCAGCGGCTCGGCGTGCCTACGTTCGCGTGGGCGACGCAGGATGGTGCGCAGTCCAAGTCCGTCATCCGCGCCGGCATGACGGCGGAGAACGCGGCGCGCGCGCACCTGCAGTCCGTGGCGGACAACTACCGCCTGACGCGTGACGACGTCGCGGGCGCCAACCTGCGCTCCATGCACAACACCGGCAAGGGCGCCATCATCGCGACCTTCACCCAGTCGGTGGGTGGCATCCCCGTCTTCCGCAACGAGATCAAGGTCGTCATGGGCCAGGACCTGCGCCTGGTGGCCGTGAGCGGCTACCTGGCCCCGTCCGAGCTGGCGCTCTCCGCGCGCAGCAAGGCGCGCGCCGGCTTCAACCTGGGCGCCGCGGACGCGGTGTCCGGCGCGTTCAAGGACCTGACGGGCTCCGGCACGCAGGCCACCTCGTTCATCAACGCGGGCACGAAGGGTGACTACACCTTCTTCGAGCTGTCCCCCGCCACGAAGTCCGCGCTGCCGCAGGACCTGGCCGTCCCGGCCCGCGCCCGGCAGGTGTACTTCATGCTGGCCGGCAACCTGGAGCCGGCCTGGTACGTGGAAGTGAACGCCGGCCCCAAGGCCGCGCGCTCCAGCCAGTACTTCGGCTACGTGGTCTCCGCGGCCACCGGCAAGGTCCTCTTCCGCAACGACCTGTCCGCGGACGCGGGCACGGCCTTCACGTACAAGGTCTGGGCGGACCAGGCGTCCCCGTTCGTCCCGGAGGACGGTCCCCAGGGCAACGACGCGACCCCGCACCCCACGGGCACCCAGGACGGCTACCAGGCCCCGCTGAACCGCCCGGCGAACAACATCACCCTGGCCAACAGCCCCTACAGCAAGAACGACCCCTGGCTGCCGGCCAACGCCACGCAGACCGTTGGTAACAACGTGGACGCGTACGCGGACCTGAACGCGCCGGATGGCTTCCAGCCCGGCACGAACGACAAGCGCGCGGAGACGACGAGCGACAACACCTTCGCGTACGTCTACGACACGGCCAAGGCCCCGGCCTCCAGCACCGAGCAGATCAAGGCCTCGGTGGTGAACCTGTTCTACGTGAACAACTTCCTGCACGACTGGTTCTACGACGCCGGCTTCGACGAGGCCGCGGGCAACGCCCAGTCGTTCAACTTCGGCCGTGGCGGCGTGGAAGGCGACCCCATCCAGGCCCAGGCGCAGGACTACGGCGGCCGCAACAACGCGAACATGAGCACGCCGGCCGACGGTGCGTCGCCGCGCATGCAGATGTACGTGTTCGACGGTACGCCCGAGCTGTCCGTGACGGCTCCCGCGGCCCTGGCCGGTGTCTACGAGGCCGGCTCCGCCAGCTACGGCAAAAATGCGTACGACGTGACGGGTGAGATCCAGATCCCGGAGACCAACAAGGACGGCTGCGCCGCGTTCCCCGCGGGCACCTTCACCGGGAAGATCGCCCTCATCGACCGCGGTACGTGCAACTTCGTCATCAAGTCGCTCAACGCGCAGAACGCGGGCGCCATCGCCACGGTCATCGCGAACAACGCCGCCGGCACCATCAGCATGGCTGGCAACGGCACGGACGACGCCAAGATCAACACGCCGTCCCTGATGATCACCCTGGCCGCGGCCAACGCGTGGAAGGCGGCGACCGAGCCGGTGGCCGTGAAGTTCCTGCGCACGCCGGACCTGGACCGCGACGGTACGCTCGACAACGGCATCGTCGCGCACGAGTGGGGTCACTACATCAGCAACCGCCTCATCGGTAACGCCGCGGGCCTGAGCAACAACCAGGGCCGCTCGATGGGCGAGGGCTGGGGCGACTTCCACGCCATGCTGATGCAGGTTCGCGAGTCCGACCGGACCAAGGCGGGCAACAGCAACTGGCAGGGCGTCTACAGCACCGCGGGCTACGTCACGAGCGGTGGCAAGAACCAGGGCTACTACTTCGGCATCCGTCGCCTGCCCTACTCGACGGACATGAGCAAGAACGGCTACACGTTCAAGCACATCGCCAACTTCACCACCCTGCCCACGGACGCGGGCACGCGCACGGACATCAACAGCGAGGTCCACAACAGCGGTGAGGTGTGGGCCACCGCGCTGTGGGAGTGCTACGCGAGCCTGCTGAACGCGCACCCGTTCGCGGAAGCGCAGAACCGCATGAAGCAGTACCTCGTCGCGTCCTACAAGGCGACGCCGAACGCGCCGACCTTCACGGAAGCGCGTGACGCGGTGCTGGCCGTGGCGCTCGCGAGCGACCCGGCGGACTACCAGCGCTTCGTGGCGGCCTTCGCCAAGCGCGGCATGGGCTTCGGCGCCAAGTCGCCGGACCGCGACGCGTTCGACCACCTGAGCGTGACGGAGAGCTTCGCCACGGGTGGCAACCTGGAGGTCACCAGCATCACGCTGACCGACAACGCCGGCGGCTGCGACCAGGACGGCATCCTGGACATCGGTGAGCAGGGTGAGCTGAAGATCACCGTGCGCAACGTGGGCGGCAACGGGCTGAGCGCCTTCTCCGGCACCGTCAGCAGCACCAGCACCACGGCGACGATGGAGTTCCCGGGCGGCGCCGCGATCAACATCCCCGCCCTGTCGCGCGGGGCTTCCGCCACCATCACCGTGCCCGTCAACGTCACCGCGGTGTCCGGCTCGCCCGCGCGCGCCGGCATCAAGGTCGCCTTCGACTCCACGGAGATCCCGGCGGCGGCGAAGACGGCGACGTACGACCCGCGCGTCAACTACGACAACGTCCCCACCACCAGCGACACGGAGACGTTCGAGGGCGGCCTGACCGGGTGGACGGTGTCGCAGAACCTGTCGTCCTCTGGCGACTGGACGCTGTCCGGCTCTCCGGCCAACCGCTACGCGCACGGCGGCGACCCGGGCACGATCGCGGAGACCACCATCACCAGCCCCTGGCTGACGGTGGATGACGCGGCCGACTTCGTGATCAGCTACAACTACCGCCACTCCTTCGAGTTCGACTCCAACGCCTCCTACGACGGCGCGGTGCTCGAGTTCACGGTCGACGGCATCGACTGGATCGACCCCTGGGATCTGTACCCGGTGGTGGACGCGGATCCGGGCTACGTGGACTACATCGCCGCGGGCGGCGGCAACCCCCTCGAGGATCGCGCCGCGATGGCGCAGGCGAGCGCGGGCTTCCCGGCGTTCACGGCCGCGAGCATCAACTTCGGGACCTTCTTCCCCGACCTGGAGCTCAAGAACGTCCGCTTCCGCTTCCGCATCGGCGGTGACGTGGCCGTCGGCGGGTACGGCCTGGACATCGACAACGTGAAGTTCGAGGGCGCCACGCCGGTGTTCCAGGGCCAGGCGGATCAGCCGGCCTCCGCGGGCGCGTGCAACGTGCCTCCGGTGGCCAACGCGGGTCCGTCGCGCGTGGGCACGGCGGCGGTCGCCGAGGGCACCCTCGTCGGCGGCGTCCTCAACCGCGCCACCATCACCCTGAACGGCACGGGCAGCTTCGACCCGGACGCCGCCGCGGGTGAAGCGCTCACCTACAGCTGGACGCAGACCGGTGGTGCCACGCCCGTCTCCCTGAACGGCGCGGACACCGCGACGCCGAGCTTCGTGGCGGACGTGGACTACACGGACACCCTCACTTTCCAGCTCGTCGTCACCGACGCGACTGGCAAGGCGAGCGCCCCGAAGACGGTGGACATCCAGATCAACAACGTGAACCAGCCCCCGGTGGCCGCGGCTACCGCGCCGGCGACGGTGAACGAGCGTGACACCACGCCCGTGACCCTGGACGCCTCCGGCTCCACGGACGCGGATGTGATTCACGCGAACACCCTGACGTACTCATGGGTCCAGACGAGCCCCGCGACGCCGAAGCCGACGCTGACCAACGCCACCCGCGCGAAGGCCACGTTCCTGGCTCCGGAAGTGACGGCGGACACGCAGCTGAACTTCACGGTCACCGTGACGGACAGCAGCGGCGCGAAGTCCACCAAGGCCGTCGCCGTGACGGTGAAGAACGTGGACCGCGCTCCGGTGGCCAACGCCGGCGCGGACTTCGCGGTCGACACCCGCACGCAGGCGGCCCTCAACGGCAGCGGCACGGACGCGGATGGCGACACCGTGACGCTGAGCTGGGAGCAGACCTCCGGCCCGCAGGTGGTGCTGACGGGCGCGAACACGGCCACGCCGACGTTCGTGTCCCCGGACGTCGCCTTCAACACCGACCTCGTCTTCACGCTGACCGCCACGGCCAATGGCCAGTCCGCCACCGACACCGTCACCGTGACGGTGAAGGGCGTGGACCGCGCTCCGACGGCCAACGCCGGCGCGGACATCGCGGCGGATGAGCGCACGGCGGTCACGCTGGAAGGCACTGGCGCGGACGCGGATGGCGACACCCTCAGCTACCAGTGGGAGCAGATCGGTGGCACCGCGGTGCAGCTGACGGGTGCCACGACGGCCACGCTGGCCTTCACGGCGCCGGAAGTCACGGCCACCACGACGCTCGTCTTCAAGTTCACGGTGACGGCGAACGGCAAGTCCGCCACGGACACCGTCAACGTCACGGTGAACAACGTGGACCGCGCTCCGGTAGCCAACGCCGGCGCGGACTTCGAGGTGGGCGCGCGTGACACGGCGACGCTGCACGGCTCGGGCTCGGATGTGGACGGCGACGCGCTGTCCTACTTCTGGGAGCAGACGGGCGGCACGCCCACTGTCACCCTGACCAACGCCGACTCCGCCACGGCGACCTTCACTGCGCCGGACGTGGCGACCCTCACGGAGCTCACGTTCAAGCTCACGGTGACGGCGGCCGGCGTGTCCACGTCGGACCTGGTCAACGTCTCGGTGCGCAAGACGAACCGTCACCCGGTGGGCGAGGCTCCGGCCGCCATCACGGTGAACGAGGGCGAGGCCGTGGAGCTGGACGCCTCCGGCATCACGGATCCGGACGGTGACCAGCTCACCTTCGCCTGGACCCAGGTCGGTGGCGCCACGGTGCCCACCGCGAATGCCGTCCCTGCGAAGCTGACGTTCAACGCGCCGCAGGTCCAGGCCGACACGGCCCTGGCCTTCAGCCTGACCGTGACGGACTCCGACGGCGCCATCTCTGGCCCGTACGTCTACACGGTCAACGTGAAGCAGGTGAACCAGGCGCCGGTCGCCAAGGTCCGGGTCATCTCGGGCGTGCGTGGCGGTGAGCTGGTGAAGATCGACGCCGCGACGTCGACGGATCCGGACAACGAGACGCTGACCTACACCTGGGCCCAGACGGGTGGCCCGTCCGTGACGCTGACCGGCGCCAACGCCGCCGAGGCCAGCTTCACCCCGCCGGCGAAGAAGACGCTGGAGAACTACGCCTTCACCGTGACGGTGAAGGACGCGGCCGGTGCCACCAGCACCGCCGAGATCAAGGTCTCCGTGCCGAAGGCCGACGACGACGGCGGCGGCTGCTCCTCCACGGGCGGCTCCGCTGGCGGCATGGCGCCGCTGATGGCGCTGTTCGCGGCGATGGCGTTCGCTCGCCGTCGCAAGGCGTAAGCCGGCGCTTCATCCTGAAGCCCTGAAGTGACGAGGGGCGGTCCTCACGCGAGTGGGGGCCGCCCCTTCTTCATTTCCCGTGGGCATCCACGGACAAAGGGATGCGGTAGGCTCGCGCGCCTCATGGCACGCACGTTCCAGGTGGGAGACACCTTCACGCACGTCCGCCAGTGCGACCGGCTGCGGCCGGTGTATTACGCGGGCGCTTCCGGGGACTACAACCCCATCCACATCGACCCGGAGGTGGGCAGGCAGGCCGGCTTCAACGGCGTCATCCTCCAGGGGCTCTGCTCGCTGGGCTGGGCAGTGGAGGCGGTGGCCGTCTTCGTGGGAGACCCGGGGCTGGTGCGCCGGGTGAGGGTGCGCTTCTCCCGGCCGGTGCTGCCAGAGGACACCGTCACCTTCCAGGGCCGCGTCACCGCCGTCGCGGACGGCCGGCTCACCACGGAAGTCACCGCCACCAACCAGCGCGGCGAGCCCGTCCTCCGGGGCGCCGTCGTCGAAACCTCGCTCGGATAGCCATGGCCCTGGACCCCAAGTTCGTCGGCCGTGCGTACGGCCCCTTCACCTATGAGATTGGCCGGGAGAAGCTGCGCGAGTTCTCCCTCATCCTCGGAGGCTCCGTGCCCTCCGCGGGCACCTTCGGCGAGCCCCCGGCGCAGGTGAGTCCCCTGCTCTACTCGCAGGAGGCGGCCCAGGCGGGCCCGTACGGCGACGTCATCGCCTTCCCCAGCTTCGCGGTGGTGTTCGCCATCCGCCCCTTCAGCGCCGCCATCGCGGACCCGGAGCTCGGCGTGGACCGCGTGCGGCTGGTGCACGGGGAGCAGGAGCTGGAGTTCCTGGGCGTGATGCGCCCGGGGGACGTGCTCACCACCACGGGCGAAATCACGGAGCTGTACCGCAAGGCCGGGATGGACTTCCTCGTCGTCACCACGGAGACGCGCAACGCGAAGGGCGAGCCCGTGGTGCGCGGCGTGTGGACGGCCGTCATCCGCCCCGGGTGACGCGGATGCCCCGTGCGCCTACTCGCCGGGGGCGATGATGCCCTCGTCGAGCAGCTGCGCGAGGATGCGCGCGGTGTCCAGGCGCGACATGCCGGACAGCGCGAAGAGGTCGTCGAAGCTCACCGCGCCGTCAATCTGCGCCAGCACGAAGCCCGCGCGGTGGTCCAGGTTGAGCCAGATGATGTCGTCCGGCTGCAACCGCACGCGCGGCATGCGGTGCAAATCTCCCAGCCGCGCCTCCAGCATGGCCACCAGGATGCGCTCGCTGCGGTCGCGCAGCGCCTCCACGCGCGGGTTCTCCGGCGCCAGGAACTGGGCCCGGCGCAGGAGCTCCACCGCGCCGGAGTGGTCATCCAGCGCCAGCAGGTCCTCCGCGCCCCGCAGCAGGCTCTCCACCTCCGAGCCCTCCGGCAGCCCGCCCGCCGGAGTGAAGGTGTCCGGCAGCCCGAACTCCTGCGTGCGGTGCGCCTCCGCGATGAGGTCCAACGCGTCGCCGCGCACGCCCGTGCCCTCGGGCAGGCTCACGGATTCACGCAAGGGGGCTTGCACAGGGCCGGGCTCGGAGGGACCGGCCCAGACGCCCCAGTCCGCCTCCTGATCCGGGCCCGTCAGGTTCCAGCCGGTGTCCCCGCCGGCCTCCACCGGGCCGTCCCGCCCCAGCAGCCGGCGCGCGCGCGCGTTGCCCGGGTCCAGCTCCAGGGCCCGGGTGAACAGCTTCTCCGCGCCGGCCATGTCGCCACTCAGTCGCAGCAGCAACCCGGCTTCGACCAGCGCCTTGGCGCGGAGCGCGTTCATCGCCTACCTCCCCGGCGTTCCGCGCGGGCCGGCCGAGCGCAACAGCGGCAGGCTCTGGGCCAGGGCCTCGCAGGCCCGGGTGAGCGCGCCCACGTCTTCCACGCCGCGCGCCTGCCGCGCGGAATCCAGGGCGGCCTCCGCGCGGGCGATGACGTCCGGCGACAGGCCTCCGGCCCCGGGCATGAGCCGCACGCGGGAGAGCGCGTCCACCAGGTCGCGAGCCAGGATCTCCAGCTCCACGCGCTTGGCCTTCAGCTCCTCGGTGTTGCGCGCCGCCACCAGCCAGTCGCGCTGCTCGTCCATGATGCGGCGCAGCTCGTCCTCCGTCAGGCCGCTGGAGGCGGTGACGGTGATGGACTGGCGCAGGCCCGTGTCGCGGTCGCGCGCGGACACGGACACGATGCCCTCCGCGTTGATGTCGAACGTCACCTCAATCTCCACCTGTCCGCGCGGCGCCTCGCGCAGGCCGGTGAGGAGGAACTCGCCCAACAGCTCGTTGTGGTGCGCGAGCTCGTGCTCGCCCTGGAGCACCATGATCTTCACCGTGCGCTGGAAGTCCTTGGAGGTGGCGAACACCTCCGTGGCGGACGTGGGCACGGTGGTGTTGCGAGGAATCAGCCGCCGCACGTAGCCGCCGGCGATGGCCACGCCCATGCTCTGCGGCGTGACGTCCAGCAGCAGCAATTCGCTCTGCTGGCCCACCAGCGCGTACGCCCGGATGGCGGCGCCCAGGGCCACGACCTCCTCCGCGTGCACGCCCTTGCAGGGCTCGCGGCGGAAGTACTGGCGCACCTGCTCCACGATGCGGGGCATGCGCGACATGCCCCCCACGAGGATGACCTCCTTCAGGTCCGAGGGGCGCACCTTCGCCTCGCCCAGGACTTCCGACGTGATGCCCACCAGGCGCTCGCCCAGGTCCGCCGTGAGTTCCTCCAGCTTCTCGCGGGTGAGCGTGGACTGGAGGTGCAGCGCGGCGCCTCCACCCGGCGGCGTGCAGATGAAGGGCAGGTGCACCTGCGCCTCCTTCACCGACGACAGCTCCACCTTCGCCTTCTCCGCGGCGTCCTTCAGCCGCTGCAGCGCCATGCGGTCCTTGCGCAGGTCGATGCCGTGTTCCTTGGCGAAGCCGAACACCATCCACTCGATGATGCGGTGGTCCCAGTCCTCGCCGCCGAGGAAGGTGTCACCGCCGGTGGCCACCACGTCGAAGATGCCGTTGTTGATCTCCAGCACCGACACGTCGAAGGTGCCGCCGCCCACGTCCAGCACGGCGATCTTCCCGTTCACCGTGCGGCCGAAGCCGTAGGCCAGCGCCGCCGCGGTGGGCTCGTTGATGATGCGCAGGACGTCCAGCCCCGCGATGCGGCCCGCGTCCTTGGTGGCCTGGCGCTGGCCGTCGTTGAAGTAGGCCGGCACGGTGATGACGGCCTGGGTGACGGGCCGGCCGAAGTGCGCCTCCGCGTCCGCCTTCAGCTCCGCCAGGATCATGGCGCTGACCTCCGGCACGGCGAGGTCGCGGCCCGCCAGCCGGATGCGCACATCGTCGTGCGCGCCGCACACCACCTGGTACGTGAGCGCGCGCAGCGCGTCCTGCACCGGGTGCGAGGAGTACTTGCGGCCGATGAGGCGCTTGGCCGCGGACACCGTCTCCTGCGGGTTGGTGATGGCCTGGCGCTTGGCGATGCCACCCACCAGGCGCTTGCCGTTCTTCGACACCGCCACCACGGACGGCGTGAGGGGCTGGCCGGTGCGGTTCTTGATGATGATGGGCTGACCGTCCTGCACCGTGGCGACGAGGCTGTTCGTCGTCCCCAGGTCGATGCCAATCAGCGGTTCGGGCTCAGCAGCCATGGGGACGCATGCACCTCATCACGTGAACGTCCAGCGCAGCTTCTTGAGGGCGGCGCGAGCGTCGGCGTTGTCGGGGTCCAGGCGCACGACCTCCTCGAAGTGGTGCTTGGCCTGCTTCTTCTGCCCCGCCACCAGGAGCACGTGGGCCAGCAGCAGCTGGTAGTCCGCGCGCCCCGGCTTCAGCTCCACCGCGCGCTGCGCGAGCTTCATCACCTCTTGCGCATCCTGCGCCAGCTCCCGGCCCACGCGCGCCGCCTGGAAGGCCGCCTCCGGGTTGTCTCCGTTGAGCGACACGGCCAGCCGGTAGGCCGCCTGCGCCCCGGCGAAGTCGCCGCGCATCTCCAGCTCCTGGCCGCGCTCCACCTCCGCCTGCGCGCGCGTCAGGTCGTGCTTGCGGCGCGCCTCCACCAGCAGCTGCGCGACCTCGCGGTTCTTCGGGTCCAGGCCCAGCACGTGGTTGAAGTCCTGGTAGGCCCGCTCGAAGTCCCCGCGCGCGGTGGCCGCCCTGCCCCGGGCGATGAGCTCCGTGAGCTTGTGGCTGCGCGCCATGTACGGGTGGCGAGCGAAGCGGGCCTGGCGCTCGGCGCGGCGGGCCTCGGACTCCGCGTCGTCCGGGGGCGAGGCGGCGGGAGGCGGCACCGTGGAGAACGACCCCGAGGGCGGGCGCGCCCCCGAAACGGAGGGGGGCATCATCGCCGCGAAGTTGCTGCCGGACACCGTCCGCGGGGGCGCGGCGGCCGGCGGAGGCGTCGTCGGGACGCGAGCGGCCGGGGCCGGGGGCGCGTCGGGGGCGCGCGTCGGCTCCTGGCGGCTGAGGGCGTTGTGGGCGTCCGTGAGGCGCTTGAAGATGCGCTCCAGCCGGGCGCGGAAGCTGCCCAGGTTCTTGCCGAAGTAGCGGTCCGGGTGGAAGCGGCGGGACGCGTTGTAATACGCCTGCTTCACCTCCTGGGGACTCGCGCCCCGGGCCACGCCCAGCACCGCGTGGTGGTCCATCCTCTCCAGCGAGCGCTCCATCTCGATGATGTCGCGCTTCTGGTCGGGATCCAGGTCCACCTCCTCCGCCATGGAGGCATCCACCGCCGGGGCGGCGGACGGGGCGCGCTGCACCACCCGGGCGGGCACGATGGCCCCCTTGGCGCGCAGCGCCAGCAGCACGGCGATGGTGCGTGCCTCGCCCAGCGAGGAGCGGGACAGCACGGCGTCGATGCGTTCGACGCGGCCCACCAATGCCAGCACGGAGCCCTCCTCGGGGCTGAGCTGGATACGGGCCGGGTCCAGGTGGGGCACCGTGGCGATGTGGTCGGTCCTGCCCCCCAGGCCGACGATGGGGATGGGCGCGCTCAAGGTGTCAGTTCCGCAGGCTGGCGAATCCCCAAGTGTAGGTGTCCGGGAAGCAGGGCGTCAAACCTCCCGGCACCGCCAAACCGCTCCCCCTTCTACAGCGTGGGGAGGACACGCTGGAGGATGCCCAGCGCTTCGTCCAGTTCGTTCCGGGTGATGATGAGGGGCGGGGCGAACCGGAGCGTCACGTCCCCGGCGGAGTTCACCAGCATCCCGGCATCGCGCAGCTTCGCGATGACGGGGGCGACCTCCCGGTCCAGCTCCACGCCCAAGAGCAGCCCCTGCCCGCGCACGGCCTTGATGCGGCCTTCCGGCAGCGCGGCCTGGAGCGCGCGTGCGCCAGCGAGGAAGTACTCCCCCTTGGCCTGCACCTCTTCCAGGAATCCGGGCTGACGCATCAGGCGCAGCACCACGTTGCCCGCGGCGGCGGACACCAGGTTGCCGCCGAAGGTGGAGCCGTGGGTGCCCGCGGAGAGGCTGACCGCCAGCTCCTCGCGGCAGAGCATGGCGCCCATGGGCAGCCCGTTGCCCAGCGCCTTGGCGATGCTGATGGCGTCCGGCCGGATGCCGTGGTGCATGAAGCCGAAGGGCTGGCCGGTGCGGCCCATGCCCGTCTGGACCTCGTCCACGAGCAGGAGCAGGCCCTTCTCGTCACAGAGGGCGCGCAGGCCCTGGAAATAGCCCGGGGGCGCCATGCGCACCCCGCCCTCGCCCTGGATGGGCTCCACCAGGATGGCGGCGGTGGACGGCCCCACGGCGCGGCGCACCGCCTCCAGGTCGCCGAACGGCAGGTGCCGGAAGCCCTGGGGCAGCGGCTCGAAGCCTGCGTGGTACTTCGGCTGGCCGGTGGCGGTGACGGTGGCCAGCGTGCGGCCGTGGAAGCTCTTCTCGAAGGTGAGGATCTCGAAGCGCTCGGGCTGTCCCCGGTCCTTCATCACCTTGCGGGTCAGCTTGATGAGGGCCTCGTTGGCCTCCGCGCCGGAATTGCAGAAGAACGCGCGCGGCAGTCCCGCCCACTCGGTGAGCTGCGCGGCCAGGTCGATCTGCGGCTGCGAGTAGAAGACGTTGGAGACGTGCCACAGCGTGTCCAGCTGCGCCTTGGCCGCCGCGACCACCTCCGGGTGGCAGTGGCCCAGGGCGCATACGGCGATGCCGCCAATGCAATCCAGGTACTCCTTGCCATCCGCGTCCCACACCCGCGTCCCCTGCCCGCGCACCAGGGCAATGGGTTGCTGCTTGTAGTTCTGCAGCAGGTGCTGCTTCGCCTTCTGGATGAGGTTCTCGTTACCAGGGGCGGATGCTGGGGACGGCGGCGTTTGCAAGGGGGTGTACCTCTCTCTTCCTGACGACGCGGTGTGGCGACGCGGCGGACCCTAGCGCGCTAGAGGATGTAGCGCGACAAGTCCTCGTCCTGGACGATGGCGGCCAGGCGCTCGCGCACATAAGCGGCGTCCACCTGGAAATCGCGAGGTCCCATTTCGCTGGCGGTGAACGACACGTCGTCCAGCAAGCGCTCCAGCACGGTGTGCAGCCGCCGGGCGCCGATGTTCTGCGTGCGCTCGTTGGCCTGCTGGGCGATGCGGGCGAGCTCCGCCACCGCGTCGTCCGTGAAGGACAGCCGCACGCCCTCCGTGGCGAGCAGCGCGGTGTACTGGCGCAAGAGCGAGTTCTTCGGCTCGCGAAGAATTCGCACCAGGTCGTCGCCGGACAGCGGCTCCAGCTCCACGCGGATGGGGAAGCGGCCCTGGAGCTCCGGGATGAGGTCCGCCGGCTTGGAGACGTGGAAGGCGCCCGCGGCGATGAAGAGCATGTGGTCCGTCTTCACCTGACCGTACTTGGTGTTGACGGCCGAGCCCTCCACGATGGGAAGGATGTCGCGCTGCACGCCCTCGCGCGAGACGTCCGGGCCCCCGCCGCCCTTGCCGCCCTCGCGGCTGGCGATCTTGTCGATTTCGTCGATGAAGACGATGCCGCTGGACTCGGCGCGCGCCACGGCCTCGCGCTGGACGCGGTCCGGATCCACCAGCTTCTGAGCCTCTTCCGCGCGCAGCACCTGGAGCGCCTCCGGCACGCGCAGCTTGCGCTTCCGGGTGTTCTTCATGCCCGGCATGTTCTTGAACAGGTCCTGGAGGTTGACGCCGATCTCCTCCATGCCCTGGCCGCTGAAGTTGCGCATGAACGTGGGGGAGCTCTCGTTCGTCTCCACCTCCACGGTCTGATCATCCAGCGTGCCGGCGCGCAGCTGGGCGCGCAGCTTCTCCCGCTCGTTCTCGCCCAGCGGCGAGGGCGCGGGGGTCGGAGGAGGCGAGAAGCCGAACGGCGGAGAGGACGGCGTGCGCGTCTGCCCGCCGTTCTTGATGAGCTCCATCAGCCGGTCCTCCGCCAGCTCCTCCGCGCGCGGCTTGACCTTCTCCGTCTCCTCCTCGCGGACCAGCGCGATGGCGGCCTCGACGAGGTCGCGGATCATCGACTCGACGTCGCGGCCCACGTAGCCCACTTCGGTGAACTTGCTGGCCTCCACCTTGACGAAGGGGGCCTGGGACAGCTTCGCCAGGCGGCGGGCGATCTCCGTCTTCCCCACGCCGGTGGGGCCGATCATGATGATGTTCTTCGGGTAGATTTCATCCCGCAGGTCGTCCGTCACCTGCTGGCGGCGCCACCTGTTGCGCAGCGCGATGGCGACGGCGCGCTTGGCGTCGTTCTGCCCGACGATGTAACGGTCCAGCTCGCTGACGACCTCGCGAGGCGTGAAGGCGGACAACTTGCGCGACTCGGCCACGGGGCGGTCCTCTCAGAGCTCTTCGTAGGTGACGTTGGCGTTGGTGTAGACGCAGATGTCCGCGGCGATGGCCATGGCCTGCGTGCAGATGTCGCGGGCGGACAGCGGCGAGTGCGCCTGGAGGGCGCGCGCGGCGGCCAGGGCGTAGTGGCCCCCGCTGCCCACGGCGGCGATGCCGTGGTCCGGTTCGATGACGTCGCCCGCGCCGGACAGGATGAAGGTCTTCTCCTTGTCCGCGACGATGAGCAGCGCTTCCAGGCGGCGGAGGAAGCGGTCGGTGCGCCAGTCCTTGCCCAGCTCCACGCAGGCGCGGGCCAGGTTCTTCTGGTGCTCCTTGAGCTTGGCCTCGAAGCGCTCGAAGAGGGTGAAGGCGTCCGCGGTGCTGCCCGCGAAGCCGGCGAGCACCTGCCCCTCGCCGAGCTTGCGCACCTTGCGCGCCGTGTTCTTCATGATGGTCTTGTCGAGGCTGACCTGGCCGTCGCCCGCGATGACGACCTTCCCGTCGCGACGGACGCAGAGGATGGTGGTTCCGTGGAACATGACTGGGGGTTTAACAAGACCACCCGGCCGCGACCCACAAAAACCGCGCGGCTGTCCGCTCCCTCACCCTGCGAAGGCGCTCAGGTCGCGGTGGCCTTCATCCAGCGGCCCACCAGCTTTACCAGGGCGGCCTTCTTCGCTTTCACCGTCTTCGCGTCCGGCAGCGTCACCACACCCCGGTCCTTCGCCAGCCACTCCACCAGCCCGGAGCCGTCCTCGAAGGCGAAGCCCGCCACGTCCTTCACCTTCGCGCCCCGGTGGAGGATGACCTGGAAGATGCCCTTGGGGGCCAGGCGGAACGTCACGCGGTCATCACCCGAGTGGACGAAGCTGGGGGCCTTCCACTTGATGCGCTCGGTGATGCTGGCGTCGGAGGCCAGGATGGCCGCGCGCACGACTTCGATCTCAGCCTTCAGCGGGTGCTCGAGCTCCGCCATGAACTGTTCGACTTCGCCGCCCCGGTTCGCCATCTCCGGCTCCTTCCTTCCGCTGCGTCACGCGCGTGGGTGCGCGGAGTCGTAGACCTCTTGCAGCTGTTCGAAGGTCACGTGGGTGTACTTCTGCGTGGTGGACAGGCTTGCGTGGCCCAGCAGCTCCTGGATGCTGCGGATGTCCGCGCCACCGCCCAGCAGGTGCGTGGCGAACGAGTGGCGCATCGCGTGCGGGCTCACCTTGCGCGCCAGGGCCAGCTTGAGCACGTACGCGTCCAGGTGCCTCGCGATGCTCCGAGCCGTCAGCCGGCCGCCCTTGAAGTTGAGGAAGAGCGCATCCGGATCCTGGCCCTCGCGCACCTCGGCCAGCAGCTCGCCGCGCCGCGCGAGGTATGCCTCCAGGGACCGGATGGCCTTCGCGTTGAGCGGCACCAGCCGCTCCTTGCTGCCCTTGCCCATCACCCGGACGATTCGGCTGCTGCGCTCCACGCCCAGCAGGTCCAGGCCGCACAGCTCGCTGATGCGCAGGCCGCCGCCGTAGAGCATCTCCAGGATGGCCTTGTCGCGAAGCCCCAGCACCGTCTTCACGTCCGGCATGTCGAGGATGGCGAACACCTCCTCCACCGGCAGCACCTTGGGCAGCGACTTCGGCAGCTTGGGGCTCTTCACCAGCTTCGCGGGGCTGGCGGACAGCAGCTTCTGGCGCACCAGGTACTTGTAGAACGACTTGATGCTGGCCAGCCGCCGCGCGCGGCTCGACGGTGCGTGGTCCACCGCGAGCGTGCCCAGGTAGCCGCGGATGGCCGCGTGCGTGCCCGCGAGCAGTGACAGCTTCATCCGCTCCACGAGGTAGCGCTCATAGTCCACCAGGTCGATGAGGTAGTTGCGCACCGTGTGAGGGGACGCGCCCTTCTCGCCTTCGAGGTGGACCTTGAACTGCTCCAGCAGCGGGGACAGGGTCGACATGGTCGGGGAAGCCTAGGGGCCTCCCCGAGCCTCGCAAGATTCGTGTCGGTCCGCGAGCCCCGCCCTACTTCGCGGGCGCCGGAGCGGGGGCGACTGGCACCACGGGAATGGCCCCCGCTGGCAGCTCGGTGGGCACCAGCTTGGGCAAGAGCACGCGGCAGGCGTCCTCGGACAGCCAGTGGTACGTGCACAGCCACTCCGTGACGGGCACGCGCACCTGCCAGCCCAGCACGAAGAGGATGACCAGCGTGAGCCCGATGCGGGCCCCCACCGACATGCTCTCGGTCTCGTCGTCGTCCTGAGTGTGGCGCAGCGCCCCGCGCACCAGGTCCGCGTGGTCCACGCGCGCGTTGCTCGGCAGCTTCGGCTTGCGGGTGATGAGCGTCGCCACGCCGCGCGTGAGCATCAGCCGGTCGTTGAGCGCCCAACCGGAGCCCTCCAGCAGCAGCGCCAGGTTGCGCCGGCGCAGCTTCAGCCACCCGAGCAAGCCCGCGGGCGCCATCACCACGATGGCCAGGATGGTCGCCGCGGTGATGACGTCCACCAGCGTGAGCGACTTCACCTGCGTGAGGATGAACGCCAGCGAAGAGCCCAGCGCCGCGAACGCGATGCCGCCCGCCGCGAGCACCCCCGCGATGCCGCCTCCCGAGGGAGCCGCCGCGGGCGCAGCGGCCGCCGGGGCTGGAGCCGCCGTGGGTGGAGGCGCGGTCACCGTCTGCTTGTAGCCGGACTCCAGCGATGAATCGAAGTCCTTCTCCCCGGACGCGGCCAGCCCCTCCACCTTGCTGGTGATGAACGCGCCGATGCGCATGAACGGCATGGTCATCGACTCCCAGAGCGACACGGGCTGGCGGATGACCTGCGTGACGATGGCGTCGCTCTCCTTGCCGTCCACGTCGTAGAACACGCCACGCTTGCCCACGACGAGCTCCGTGCTGCGGCCCGCGGTGACGGGCACCGCCACCTCGTAGCCATCCGTCGCGTCGCGGGGCAGCACCTTCACGTAGAGGATGCAGGTGGTCCCCTGCCCCGTCAGCGCCGCGTGCGCCGCGCGGTCCGTCACCAGCACGGACAGCGTGTACTTGCGCCCCGCCAGGATGAGCGTGCCCCGCTCCATCAGCGCCCGCCGCTTGGGCAGGTACAGGTTGGGCATGCTGATGAAGTTGTTGGCGAACTGCAGCAGCCAACGCTGGTACAGCACCAGCCGCTCCAGCTCCGCGATGACGTCCAGCGTGGGCTTGAGCGACAGGTCCTCGCGGCTCACCGCCTCCAGCGCGTCCAGTTCCTCATCCGACACCGTGCCCAGCGTGTCCGCCACCGCGTGCAGGGGGCTCGCGTCGCGCTTCGCCTGCCAGCCGAGGATGGCCTCCGCCTTCGAGGACAGCTCGCGCCAGGCCGTGTCCGTCAGCTTCACGCCGTCGCCCAGCAGCGGCGTCGCCACCTCCTGGTGGAAGGCTTCCAGCTTCTCGTAGCCGGCGCCGCGGTACAGCCGCGCCCACACCAGCACGCCGCTCGGGTCTGGGGGCGCGATGGGCAGCTCGTTCGCGGCCTTGCCCATGGCGCCCAGGTCACCCAGCGCACCCTCCACCCGGTCCGCGCGCAGGCGCAGGCTGGCGGCGGCCTCCGGCTGCGCGGCCACCAGCCGGCACTGCACGAAGTAGCCGTCCAGCAGCGGCGCCACATCGTGCACGCGCTTCGCCTGCTCCAGGCTCGCCGTGCCCCAGGTGAACACGGCATCCCGGCCGCCCAGGTGCGCGAGCAGGGCCGTGCGCTCGTCCCGGAAGCGCTTCACCAGGCCCACGTCCACGCCCGCCAGGCCCGCGCGGTTCGTCACCTGCGGGAACGCCGCGATGATGGACTGGGCCAGGGGCCGCAGTCGCTCCGGCAGCGACACCGGCGCGATGAGGCCGTCGCCGTTCTTGCCCGCGTCGCGCAGCGCCTTGTCACTGGTGCGCAGCTGCTCCAGCGACAGGCGCGTGGTGTCCGGCGCGTTGAGCGTGCGCAGCACCAGCTCCGCCGCGCCCTTGAGGTTGGATGCCGTATCGGAGAGCGCCGAAAGCTCCAGCACGTCGCTGCCCGCGTCCGCGCCCTTGCGGTCCGTCAGCCGCGCCGCCGTCCAATCCACCGCGCCGCGCAGTTCCTCCACGCGGATGCGGCGGTTGCCGTCCGCGTCCATCAGCGTCAGGAAGCGCGGATCACACGCGATGCCCTCCATGGGGCACGCGAGCGCCATCCATTGCGTCGCGGGGATCCTCACCGCCTCGGTGAGGGTGTTGAAATCGGGGATGTCGACCTGGAGCGAGCCGCCATAGCGGCGATAGACGAGCTGTGCCATTCGGCGCGAGAAGACAGCACACCCTGTCCGGGTGTGCACGCCTCAACATCAGGTCGCGCCCAGGCAGGAAGGCCCCGGCGGCCTCCCTGCCCTGGGTCACCCGCTACTGCGCGGTGGCGACGGCGCTGTAGACGCCGGGATTCTGCCCCTGGCCGATGATGTAGACGGCTCGCGCGTCATCCTTGCCCGCGAAGTACACGGGCACCTGCACGCCCTGGTCGAGCGTCTTCCGCGCCCCCGACTTCACGTCGTAGACGGCCACGTCGTAGGTGTCCGCGTCCATGCGCGCGTACGTCGCGAGCACGCGAGCCCCGTCCTCGGAGATCTTGTAGCTGAAGATGCCCTGCATCCACGTCTTCGCCTCGGCCTGCTTCTCGTTCAGGTCCACGGCCTTGAAGTCGCACGCGCGGCCGTTGCGGATGCAGTTGGTGCGGAACACCACCGCGCTGTTGTTCGGCGCGAAGCCGTAGCCGAACACGCCCGGCTGCACCTTCTCCGCCTTCTCCTGGCCCAGCGCGTACAGCATCAGGTCCACGGAGAACACCGGCTTCACGAAGCGCGACAGGAACGCCACGTAGCGGCTGTCCGAGCCCCACACGAAGTTGGGCACCCGGTCCCCCACGCGCTTGGGCGCGCCGTCCGGCAGCGACGCCACGCCCAGGGCGCCCGCGCGCGACGGCTGATCATACTTCTCCAGGAAGGCCACCGCCTTGGAGTCCGGCGCGAACGCCATCTCCTCCACCGCCTCGCCCACCTTGCGCCCCGCGCCTCCGGACGCCGGGCCCACGTGCAGGTCGCCCAGCTGCTCCGGCTTGCCGTTCTCCGTGCGCGCCAGCCACTGGCCATCCGGCGAGAAGCCGAACGCCTTCGTCCCCGTGGCCAGCTTCGTGCCCTTCAGCGCGGGCACGTCCGCGAGGAACAGGTCATACATCCCGCGCACGGCCTCGCTGCGCACCTGGTAGGCCACGTGCTTGCCGTCGGAGGACACCTGGTAGTCGCCCACCTGATCCGCCAGCTTGCGCGGCGCTTCCGTGGAGCCCACCGTCACCGCCGCCAGCCCGCCCGCCGCTGACAGCCGGCGCTTGAAGAGCAGCGTCTTGCCGTCCGGGGTGAACTGCGCGGTGCTCACCTCGCCCGCCACGTCCTGGAACGGCCCCTGCGGCAGCTTGCCCAGCTTCAGCGTGCCCGCGTCCACGAAGGCCACGCTCACGCCGTCCGGAGACGGCAGCAGGTAGCTCACCGCCGTGCCCAGCTTCACCGGCTCCGCGCCCGCGTCCGTGAGCGACAGCACGTTCAACTCGCCGGACTGCGAGGCCGGGTTGTAGCCCGTCACGTACAGCAGGTGCTTCGAGTCCTGGGAGAACAGCAGGCTGCCCGGCACGTTCGTCACGCCGTCGCCCAGCGCGCGCGACTTCCCGCCCGCCGTCGGCACGACGTGCAGCGAGCCCATCAGCATCTGCGGCGGAATGCCGTCCAGCCGGGGCTTCTGCCCGTTGAGCAGGAACGTGGCGAACTGCCCGTCCGGAGACAGGCGCAAGTCCGCCGCGCGCCCCGCCGCGAGCAACTGCCCCTGCCCGCCCACCACCGCGGTGCCCTTCGCCGCGCTGCGGACCGTGTCCCCCTGCGCGGCGCTGCGCTGGGAGGGCGCGGCGTTGTCCTCGCCCTTCTTGCACCCCGACACCGCCAGCAGGGCCAGCAGGCCCACCATCCCGGTTCGCATCATGCGCTCGTCTGTCCTTCCGTCTGGGCGACAACGCCCGCGAGTGGCAGCCAGGCCGCCAGGTCCTGCTTCGCCCGCGCCGAGTAGGCCGCGCGCTTGTCCGCCTTCTTCATCCGCCCGGACAGCGGCGGGAACAGGCCGTAGATGACGTTGGTGGGCTGGTGCGGGTGATCCGGCGGGTGCGCTTCCCCGGTGAGGTGCCGGTACAGCGACCCCAGCGCCGTCGTGGCCGGGGGCGGCACGAACGCGGTGCCCGTCAGCCGCGCGTGCACCGCCAGCGCCACCATGTAGCCGCACGCCGCGCTCTCCACGTAGCCCTCCACGCCCGTCACCTGTCCCGCGAAGAACACCCGCCGCTCCGTCTTCAACGACAGGTCCTCCGCCAGCAGGCGGGGCGAGTCGATGAACGTGTTGCGGTGGATCTGCCCCATCCGCAGGAACTCCGCATTCTGGAGGCCCGGGATGCACGTGCTGAAGATGCGCTTCTGTTCACCCCAGGTCAGACGCGTCTGGAAGCCCACCATGTTCCACGCCGTGCCCGCCCGGTCCTCCATGCGCAGCTGCACCACCGCGTACGGGTCCGTCCCCGTGCGAGGGTCCTTCAAGCCCACGGGCTTCATGGGCCCGTAGGCCAGCGTTTCGTCGCCTCGCTCCGCCATCACCTCGATGGGCAGACACCCTTCGAAGTACTTCGGTTCCTCGAAGCTGTGCGGCACCACCTTCTGGCCCGCCTTCACCTCGTTCACGAAGCGGTAGTACTCGTCCTTCGTCATGGGGAGGTTGAGGTAGTCATCCCCGCCGCCCTTGCCGTAGCGGCTCTGGCGGAACGCGATGTCCATGTCGATGGAGTCTCCCGACAGGATGGGCGCGATGGAGTCGTAGAAGTAGAGCTTCGTGCCCACGTGGCGCTCCAGGTCCACCGTGAGCGCCTCCGACGTCAGCGGCCCCGTGGCCACCACCACCACGCCGTCCTCCGGAAGCCTCTCCACCTCGCCGCCGACAATCTCCACGCCCGCGCCGGACACCAGCCGGGTGGTGATCTCCCGCGAGAAGCCCTCGCGCTCCACCGCCAGCGCGTCGCCCGCGGGCACGCGGTGCAGGTCCGCGCTGGAGAGCACCAGCGAACCCAGCGCGCGCAGCTCCGCGTGCAGCAGGCCAATGGCGCTCTCCGGGTTGTCCGAGCGCAGCGAGTTGCTGCACACCAGCTCCGCGAGCGTGTCCGACTTGTGCGCCGGGGAGCGCTTGTGCGGCTTCATCTCGCGCAGCACCACCGGCACGCCACGCCGCGCCAGCTGATACGCGCACTCCGTCCCCGCCAGGCCGCCACCAATCACCGTCACCCGCTGCTGCTTCGCGTCCGACATGCATGCCTCCGGGCCCCCGCACCGGGACCCCAAAGGGCCCTGTTAGCAGAGAGGCCACGCCCTTTCACGTCCGCCCGCCTGCCCCACGTCCCACCATGCGTGCGGAATGGGAGGTGAGGTTTCCCCACCTGGGATCCAACCCTAGGTTTCTCGCGGTCTTCGCTCGGGACGGGAAGCGTCCGAGCGAGCGCCCTACAACCTCGAATCTGGGATGGGAGTGACGCAGCCATGAGCCGAGCCAACGACTTGTTGAAGATCCGGGGCCTGTTGCAGGAGCGTCGCAGGACGACCGAGACCGCCCAGGCGGGGGCCCGCCGGGAGCTGGCCGCCCTGAAGGATCAGGAGCGTGATCCCGAGTACGAGGAACAGGCGCAAGCGGAGCTGGCGGACTACACGCTCTCCACGCTCATCGAAGCGCAGCGCCGGGAGATCATGCTCATCGACGCCGCGTTGAGCCGCATGGAGAACGACGTGTTCGGCGAGTGCGTGGACTGCGGCAACGAAATCTCGTTGGACCGGCTGGAGGCCATGCCCTTCGCCATCCGCTGTGAGGAAGACGCCGCCGTGCACGAGCAGGAGACGCGGGAGGCCGCGCGCCACGTGGGCAGCCTGTCCCTCTAGCGAAGCCGTCCGAGCGCTCCCCCGTGCGTCCATCCCGCGCGGGGGAGTCGAGTGTCCGGCGGCTACTCCGCGTCGCGCTGGAGCACGATGAAGCGGTAGTTCTGCAGCTCGTTCACGCCCGCCGTGTAGAGCACCGTGAGCAGCAGGTCATACGGGACCATCTTGTCCGCGATGACCGACAGCTCGTGCGTGAAGGGCGCCGCCGGGTTGCGCTCCTCGATGTACTTGAGCTTCTGCACTTCCTTCTTCAGCTGCGCGTCCAACCCGAGCACCAGGCGCTCGCCCTGGAGCTGGTTCGCCGGGATGCGGCCGTTCTCCAGCCGCACCACCTCTTTGTCCCCCACCATGATGTTCTTGGGGGTGATGGTGATGGCCACCGTGTCCTTCGGCGTGGCGCGCGTGGAGGACACCGGCGGCCGGACATCCTCGGACGCGGTGATGGCCGCGGAGGACGACGCGAAGGACTTCAGGAGGAACACCAGGATGATGGTCATCATGTCCATCATCGCGGTGATGTTGAGCTCCTTCACCTCGCTGGCGGCCTCGCGCTCCTTGCGCTTCTTGCGCGCGAGGGCCCGGCGGTAGCGCATGCGCGCGAGCTGGTCGGCTTCTTCGGCGGACAGGGGCGCGGTCTCGGACATGGCTAGAGGACGCCCAGGGTGACGTCGGGGAAGAGCAGCTTGCGCTCGGCGACGGTGCCCGTCGTCTCACGCAGGGCGTCCATCGTCTGGATCAGCGCGTCGTAGGGGATGTCCGGATCCGCCGCGACGATGACCTTCGTCTCCTTCGGGAAGGCGGCCTTGAGCTTCACCATCCGCGCGTTCAACGCGGCGAAGTCGTGCGTGCCATCCGCGCGCAGCGGCACCGAGGGCGCCCCACCCTCCGCGGGCGCGGCGTCCGCGCTGTCGCCTCGGATGAAGAGGCCCTTCTGGGAGATGAGCACGGACAGGTTCAGCTTGGGCGCGTCCGCGTCCCCTCCCGCCCCCGCGGTGGCGCCGTAGCTGGGCGCGTTCACGTTGAGCGCGCCAAAGGCGGTGAGGCCGGTAATCGACAGCAGCATGAAGATGATGAGGTTCATGAGGATGTCGAGGTACGGGACGATGTTCAGCTCGCCCGCCTCCTCCTCTTCCCTCGGCTTCAGCTTTCGGCGCGAGTAGTGGAACGCCATGGCGTGTCCGGTGCCTTTCGGCGGCTCAAGACGCGGCGCGGACGTCGGAGTCCGAGGGGATGACTTCCAGCGAGCCCCGGCGCGACAGGAGGTTCTCCAGCTTCAGCGCGTTGAGCTCCACCAGCTCCACCATGTTCTTGGAGTAGTTGCTGAAGAACAGGTGCGACACGATGCAGAGCACCGCGATGGAGAGCCCGAAGCCCGTGTTGTACATGGCCTCCGAGATGCCGTTGGAGAGCAGCGCCTGCTTCTGCTCCGCCGGCACGTTGCCCAGCGCGCGGAAGGTGCCGATGAGGCCCACGATGGTGCCGACCAGGCCCACCAGCGTCGCGATGTTCGCGAGCGACCACAGCCACTGCACCCGGCGCGACACGTGCGGCGTGTACTCCGCCAGCGCCTCCTCCACCGCCTTGGCCACTTCCAGCTCACCCCGGTTCGCGTTGATGAGCCCCGCGCGGATGACGCGGGCCAGGGGCGAGCGCGGCGCCATGCCGCAGAACTTCACCGCGCGGTCCAGGTTGCCGCTGCGGACCATCTTGTGGACCTGCTCGATGAACGCCGTCGCGTTGAGGCGGTAGCGGAAGAGCAGCGTCACCGCGCGCTCGCCAATCACGGCCAGCGAGGCGGCCAGCCAGAACAGGTTCACGAACATGAACGGGCCGCCGGCCTTGAACGCGCCGACGATGAAGTCCCCCAGGCCTCCCGAAGAGGCATGGCCCGCCGCGGCGGGAGCGGCCTCGGCCACCACCACACGCAGCAACTCATTCATGGAGGGAATCATCGCGGACCGCGTCCTTTCGCTGCCCCCGCGCGCACTCCTGCCGCGAAACGGGCAGGAGGCATGCTGGTGGGCCGGGAGCAATCCGGACTTCTAGGACTTCGCCTGCGAGGGTGTCAAGCCAGGGGGCAGAGCCTACCCCCCTGGAATGACTGGGCTTTTGCGCTCAGGCTTCCACGGTGGGCGTGGGAGCAGGCGCTGCCTCCGTGGAAGCCCCCGGAATGGCTGGCTCCACCACCTCGCGGCGGTAGTCGCATTCCTTGTTCGGGCAGGCGATGTAGGCGCCGTCCCGCTTGGAGAACTTCTGCAAGAGGTAGGGCGACGCGCACTGCGGGCAGGCTTCCGCCAGCGGACGGTCCCACGCGGCGAACTTGCACTCCGGATACCGGTTGCAGCCGAAGAAGATCTTCCCGCGGCCGCTGCGGCGCTCGGTGAGGTAACCCACCTTGCACTCCGGGCAGTTGACGCCAATGGAGATGGGCTTGGACGTCTTGCAGTCCGGGTAGCCCGAGCACGCCATGAAGCGCCCGAACCGGCCGCGCTTGATCACCATGGGCTTGCCGCACTTCTCGCACTTCTCGTCCGTGGTCTCCTCCTCCACGATGACGATCTTGCCCTCGGCGTCCCGCTTGAAGTCCTTGGTGTTCTTGCAGTCGGGGTAGTTCGAGCAGGCGAGGAAGTGGCCCATCTTCCCGAACTTGATGACGAACGGGTTGCCGCACTTCTCGCAGGCGATGTCGGTCTTGATCTCCTCGCGCTTGACGTCGCGCATCTCCGCTTCGGCCTTCTCCAGCGTCTCCTTGAAGGGGCCGTAGAAGTCGTGCAGCACCGTCTTCCAGGACGCGCCGCCGTCGGAGATCTGGTCCAGCTTCTCCTCCATGCTGGCCGTGAACGACACGTCCAGCTCATGGGGGAAGTGCTTCACCAGGAGCTCGTTGGTCATCTGGCCCAGGTCCGTGGGACGGAAGCGGCTCTCCAGCTTCTCCACGTACTTCTTGTCCTGGATGTTGGAGAGGATGGCCGCGTACGTGGACGGACGCCCGATGCCGCGCTCCTCCAGCTCCTTCACCAGCGTCGCTTCGCTGAAGCGCGGAGGCGGCTGGGTGAAGTGCTGTTCGTTGAGCAGCTTGTCCAGCGAGAGGACCTCGCCCTCGTTGAGCGGGGGCAGCTCGCCCACCACGTCCTCGGCGCCCTCTTCACCGGCGGCCTTGGCCTTGTCGCGCTCGGACTCCTCTTCCGGCGTGAGGCCGGCGCCGTAGACGCCCAGGTAGCCGGGGAACTTCAGGGTGCTGCCGGACGCGCGGAAGGTGGCGCGGCCCGCGGTGATGTCCGCGGCCGTCTGATCGTACACGGCGGGCTTCATCTGGCACGCGACGAAGCGGTTCCAGATGAGCTCGTAGAGCCGGAACATGTCCAGCTCGTCCATGGCGTCGAAGAAGGGACGCACGCGCTCGGGCGGGTACTCCAGGGACGTGGGCCGGATGGCCTCGTGCGCGTCCTGGGCGCTCTTGCGGCTCTTGTAGACCATGGGCTCCGGCGGCAGGTAGTCCGCGCCGTACTTCTGGCCAATGAACTCGCGCACCTGCGTCACTGCGTCGTCGGACAGACGCGTGGAGTCCGTGCGCATGTACGTGATGAGCGCCGTCTGGCCCTCCTCACCCAGCGGCACGCCTTCGTACAGCTTCTGCGCCAGCGTCATCGTCTTCTTGGCGGTGAAGTGCAGCCGGTTCGCCGCCTCCTGCTGGAGCTTGGAGGTGATGAAGGGCGCGGGCGCGTTGCGGCGCCGCTCCTTGCGGTCCACCTTCGCCACGGTGAAGGGCGCGTCCTTCAGCTCCGCGACGAGCCCGTCCGTGGTGGCGCGGTCCTTGAGTTCCACCTTCTTGCCGTCCACGCGGGACAGCTTCGCCTTGAAGGGCGGCGGCCCCTGCGGGCCCTGCACCAGCGCGTCCAGCGTCCAGTACTCCTCGGGCTGGAAGGCCTTGATCTCCGCCTCGCGCTCGACGATGAGGCGCACCGCCACGGACTGCACGCGGCCGGCGGACAGGCCCCGGCGGATCTTCTTCCAGAGCAGCGGCGAGATTTGATAGCCGACGAGCCGGTCAAGGATGCGGCGGGTCTGCTGCGAGTCGTAGTTGTCCTGGTTGAGCTGGCGCGGCTGCGCGATGGCTTCCTGCACGGCGCGCTTGGTGATCTCGTTGAAGGTCACCCGCAGGGAGTCCGGGTGGCCCAGCTCCTCCTTGATGTGCCAGGCGATGGCCTCGCCCTCGCGGTCGGGGTCCGTCGCCAGGAAGACGCGGTCCACCGTCTTGGCCATCTTCTTCAGCTCGTTGAGGACCTTCTCCTTGCCCTTGATGACCGTGTACTCGGGCTTGAAGTCGTCCTCCACGTCGACGCCAATCTTGCTCTTGGGCAGGTCCTTCACGTGCCCCACGGAGGCCTTCACCGTGTAGCCGGAGCCCAGGTACTTCTTGATCGTCTTGGCCTTGGCGGGCGACTCCACCACCACCAGGTAGTGCGGGCCCTTGCCACGGCGCTCGGGCACTTCCTCTTCGGCGTCCGCGTCCACGGTGGGGAGCTCTTCGGCGTCCGCGCCACGGCGACGGGCCGCCGTCTTCTTCTTGGCGGTCGTCTTCTTCGCCGCCGTCTTCTTCTTGGCGGCCTTCTTGGCCGCCGGCTTCTTCGCAGCCGCCTTCTTGGGCGTCTCCTCCTCCGCCGCCGCCTCCGTCTGCGCCGCCTGTGTCTTCTTCCGCGTGGCCATGGCTCTCCTACCTCGAACTGCCTCTAGACCTTCTCGTACCGTTTACCCGGGTGCTGGACCACCAGCCCCGACAATTCCAACTCCACCAGGGCGCTCGTGAGCGCCGCGGGCGACAGCGGGCTTGCGGCGAGCACCTCGTCGAACGAACGGGGAGCCCGGTCCAACAGCCCATAGGCCCCGCGCGCTTCCGCCGACAGCGCCTCCCACCACCCACTGTCCCGCCCCGCAGGCACCGCGCGGACCGGGTGAACGCCCACCACCGCACAAATCGATTCCGCGGACGTACATGCGCGGGCCAGCCCGTCCGCCAGCAGGGCGTTGCAGCCCGCCGCGGCCGGCTGCCAGACGTCCCCGGGCAGGGCGAACACCGGCCGGCCCTGCACCCGCGCCGCCTCCGCCGTGTACAGGGCCCCGGAACCCTCCCCCGCCCGCATCACCAGCACCGCATCCGACGCGCCAGCGATGAGCCGGTTGCGCCGGGGGAAGGTCGTCGTGCTCGCTCGGACTCCCGGCGGCAGCTCGCTGAAGTACACCCCTCCCCGCTCCAGGAAGTGGGGCAGCATCCGGGCCTGGGCGGGGTCCAACGCGTCCAGCGCGGAGCCCAGGAAGGCCCACGTCTCCGCGCCCACATCCAGCGCGCCCCAGTGGCAGGCCCGGTCCACGCCCTCCGCCGCGCCCGACACCACCCCCACCCCTGACTCCGCCACCTTCCGGGCGAAGGAGCGCGCGAACGGCAGGAAGCCCTGATCCGGATGGCGGCTGCCCACCATCGCCAGCCTGCGGCGGGGCGGCCCCGGGTTGCCCAGGAAGAACAGCAGCGGGGGCGCGTCCTCCAGCCCCACCATCCGGGCGGGATAGGCCGGCGAGCCCGCGAAGGCCACCTGGAGCCCCGTCCGGGCACAGGCCTCTTCCGTCCGGGACGCCAGGGCGTCCAGCGATGCGACGGCGGCCAGCCGCTGGCGGACGGTCGCGGGCACCGGCACGTCCGCCACCCAGTCCCGCACGGGCGTGGACGCGAGCCGGGACAGCGCCCCACCGGCGAACGCGCGCACGGCGTCCAACGTCCGGGGCCCCAGGCCAGCAATGGCCCAGAGCGCCAGGGTGGCGCGCTGCTCGTCCCAGTGTAGGTGCGTATCCGTGTTTGTGTCCGCCATGCCGTCCCCGCCTGTTTCCCACCTATATAGAGGTGGTCCCGGGAGGGGCGTGACACATAACACCGGTTCTTCGAGGGTCAAGCGACCCGCCCTTCCCGGGCGGGTCGGAATGCAGCATTCCTGCCGATCGCCGCCTTGGGTCAGCGGCTGGCGGTGGGCGTTCCGTCCTTGCGCATGGTGGCGCGGTCGCCGGCGGAGATCTCCACCATGGACCGGGTCATCAGGCAGTTGGAGGTGCGCTCACGCACTTCGGTGACCATGCACTGGGCCACGGCCTCCCAGGGGTAGGCCTTCTGCTCCTTGCCCGCGTCGCCCATCTTGTAGTCGCTGCGGCCGAGCACGTCCTTGCTGGGGTCGCCGCGGCGCTCGATGGTGAACGTGTTGCCCACCTGGACGCCGTCCGCGGTGCCGCGGTCCACGACGATGAAGTTGTGCTCGCCCAGCAGCGTCTGGCCCGGCGTCATCGGCGTGAGCACGAAGCCGGGGATCTCCTTGCTGTTGGGCTTGGGGGCGATGCGCTCCGACAGCTTCTCGCTGGAGGGGCCCACCAGGTCGCCACGGGCGATGGGGTCCCACGTCTCCATGATGCGCGCGGTGACCACGTCGTTGTTGATGGAGACGACCTGTACCGTGCCCAGGAGCTCCGTGAGGTAGCCCGTGCGCGCGTTGGACACCGGGTGCTTCACCTCTTCCACGGTGTGGAAGATGACGTAGCGGTCGCCAATCTTGGCGGACCCGCGCTTCTTGAAGCGCAGGTAGACCTTCTCCGGGGCGGAGAGCATCAGCGCCTCGGAGGTCGAGCCCTCGATGCGGCCCGCCTCGTCCAGTTCGCGCGTCGTCACGAAGCCCTTGGTCGTCACCGGGCTGGAGGCGGACGGGTCGAAGCCGATCTTCCCGACCACCGACACCAGTCGGCCGCCGCTCACGTCCGTGGGCGCAGCCACGTCGTCGGAGGGCAGGTCACCGGCCTCCACGCGCGAGGGCACCTCCTCGCCGCCGGGGAAGAACTTCACGTTGTTGCCCGGGTAGATCCAGTGCGGGTTGGCGATCTGCGGGTTGTAGGACCAGACCTTGGGCCAGTACCAGGGGCTGCCCAGGTAGCGCTGGGACAGGTCCCACAGCGTGTCGCCCGTCTCCACCGTGTGCACCTGACCGGGCGCGCTCTCACGGCCCTGCGCGGCGCCGGGCGGGAGCGTGACGGAGGTGGGGCGCTGCTCCACGTCGTCGGAGATGTCCTGCCCTTCCGTCTCGGAGGACGACTGGGATTCATCCTCCTGCGCGTCCTGGGCGAAAGCCGTCCATGCCGGCGCGACGGTGAGGGGCACGAGCAGGGAGGCGAGGATCCGGGAGCGCATCGGACGACTTCCTTTCACAAAAAGGGCTTACGGCGAGAGCGCGGCGAGCCGCTGCTCCGCCTGCGTGGCGGCGGCCGTCCCCGGGAACTGGGTGACGACGCGGGTATAGAGGGCTCGGGCATCCACGGCCTGGTTCAGCCGCACCCGGCACTCCGCGAGCCGGAGCATGCCGTCCTGGACGGCATCCCCGGCGGGGTAGTTCTTGATGAGTTTCTCGAACGTCTTGGCCGCGCCGGTCGCGTCCTTGAGCCCCATCTGGCCCAGGCCGCTGAAGTACAGGGCGTTGTCGGCGCGAGGGTGGCGCGGGTTCTCCGCCGCGAAGCGCGTGAGCGTCTCCACGCCGCCTTCCACGTTGCCGGTGCGCAGCATGGCCACCGCGCGCTCGTACTCGGCGTCGAGGATGTCCGGATCCTTCTCCGGCGGCTCCATGCGGGTGGCCGTGGTGGAGGCCATCGAGCCTCCCAGGCTGACCGAGCCCGTCCCCGACGAGCCCTCCACCGGAGAGATGAACATCTCCATCTGGTCGGTGTCCGGCTCCATCACCGCCACCGCCGTGTTGATGCGCGGCGCGGGTTCCTTCTTCGGCTTGAGCCGGACCACCGTCAACTCCGCCGGCGCCAGACCCAGCGGCTCGCCCACTTCCGGCGAGGCGGCCTCCGGCTTCGCGCTCGCGGGGGCCTTCGGGGACGACGCGGCGG
>NZ_RAWF01000279.1:0-12794 GCF_003612075.1 Corallococcus sp. CA041A | reverse complement strand
GCCCGCTCCAGCTTCCGCATGTCGTATGCTGTCAGCCCCAGCTCGGCAGGGCTCCTTGCCGGTCGCATGCTCCAGAAACTGCGCATGCGACCCGGATTTGTCTCGGAACTTCTGGCGACCTACTTAGAGCGCCGAACAGGTCAGGTCACGCTGCGAGTTGGTAACGCGCGGCGACCTCGAGGTTTTGGACGACCGAGAGTCGCCTGAGGTCAAAGAGTTGCTGCGCGTGCCTCTGTAACGGGCCTTCGGGCCCTGGCGGTTGGCGAGATGAGCCAGGCGATGCTCGACGCCGACACGCTCGCGGAGTCGTGCGCGGCCCGCGCGCGACTGCAGACGTGAGCGAAGGCGCTGATGGAGCCGCTCATCGTGACGCTGCGCCCCTTGCCGGATGCGCCGTGCCGCCATGAAGTCGCGCCATCGTCCACGAACCAGAGTAGGTTCCCCCTCCCTGTTCGTTGGAGTTCCGTCGATGCCACAAGCCACACCGCGCTCGTCACTTCAGGGAGCGCGTCCCAGCGTCTTCCTGCTCGCCGGAGCGTTCGTCACCGGCATGTTCCTCTTCGCCCATGGCGGCTGCGGAGGTGACGAGTGCCAGGACGCCGCCGGCTGCCGTGAAGACAAGGGACCGCCGGCTTCGAACACGGAGTGGGTCTGCGAGGACAAGCGCTGTGAGCAGCATTCCGTCCAGGTGCCGCCCCCGGATTCCGGCACGGACGCGGGGACGCCCGACTCGGGGATGCCCGACTCGGGGACGCCCGACGCGGGTCCCACCACGGTGAGCGTGCAGGTGCTGGCGTTCAATGACTTCCACGGACAGCTCGAGGCCCCCGCGGGCCAGATTCTGACGGGCGTGGCCCCCGACGGTGGACCGGTGCGGGTGAACGCGGGCGGCGTGACGTACTTCGCCCGGCACATCGCGGCCCTGCGGGCCACCAATCCGAACACGGTGGTGGTAGCGGCGGGAGACCTCATCGGCGCCTCCCCGCTGCTGTCGGGGCTCTTCCACGACGAGCCCACCGTCGAGGCGATGAACCTGATTGGCCTGGACCTGGTCGCGGTGGGCAACCACGAGTTCGACGAGGGCAGCACGGAGCTGTTGCGCATGCAGTCGGGCGGCTGCCACCCGGTGGATGGCTGCCTGGACGGGGATGGCTTCCCGGGCGCGCATTTCAAGTTCCTGGCGGCCAACGTGGCCACGGGCGTGGACCGCACGCTGTTCCCCCGCTACGACGTGCGCGAGTTCGAGGGCGTGAAGGTGGCCTTCATCGGCATGACGTTGGAGGACACGCCGGAAAGCGTCATACCCACGGGCGTGGCGGGGCTCACCTTCAAGGACGAAGTGCAGACGGTGAACGCGCTGGTGCCGGAGCTGCGGCGGCAGGGCGTCGAAGCCATCATCGTGGTGGTGCACCAGGGCGGAATTCCGACCTCGGGCTCGCTGGTGAACGAATGCAAGGGCGCGGGTGCGGACGGCCTCATCTCAGGTGCCATCGTGGGCCTGGCCAAGGGCCTCAACGACGCGGTGGATGTCATCGTCAGCGGCCACACGCATCAGGCCTACAACTGCGTCATCGATGGCAAGGTCGTCACGAGCGCCTCGTCGATGGGGCAGCTCGTCACGGACATCGACCTGACGTTGAGCAAGGCGACGGGCGACGTCGTGGAGGCGCGAGCGAACAACGTCATCGTCACTCGCGACGTGCAGGAGGTCGGCGCGGTGAAGGAGCTGGTGACGAAGTACCAGGAGCTCGTCACGCCGAGGGCCAACCGGGTCATCGGATGGGTGTCGCAGACGCTCAGGACACAGACGGACTCCGCGGGCCAGTCCACCCTGGGCTTCGTCATCGCGGACTCGCATCTGGAGGCGACGAAGCCCGCGAACCTGGGTGGGGCGCAGGTGGCCTTCATGAACCCGGGCGGCATGCGCGCGAACATCGCCCAGGGCGAGGTCACCTACGGCGAGGCCTTCACCACGCAGCCGTTCGGCAACAGCTTGGTCACCCTGACGCTGACGGGCGCGCAAATCGAGCAACTGCTGGAGCGGCAGTGGCGGCCGTCGGGAGCCACCCTCATGCTGCTTCCGTCGGCGGGCTTCACCTATGCGTTCAGCGCGTCGGCGCCCATCGGAAGCCGCGTCGACCCGGCGTCCATCCGGATCAACGGCGTGCCAGTGAGCCTGACGGCGGAGTACCGCGTCACCGCGAACAACTACCTCGCGAGTGGGGGTGATGGCTTCCCGGTGTTCGCCGAGGGGACGAACCGGCTGGGTGGCGCCGTGGACAGCGACGCGCTGGAGGCATACCTGAAGGCGCACAGCAGTATGGCGAGCCCCTTGCCCGCCCCCGCGCTCAATCGCATCACCCTGCTGCCCTAGGGCTCATCGAGCGGCTACGCCTGGATGCGCCACTCCGGCCTCGTGCTCGCGTATCGCGCTGGAGTCGTTCCGACGATGCGCCGGAAGTGGCGGTTCAGCTGACTCTGGTCGTAGAAGCCGACGCGCGTCGCGACCTCCGACGCCCGGAGGCCGCTTTCGAGCAACACCTTCGCCCATGCGATGCGCAGGTGCGTGAGGTACGCGTGCGGCGGCATCCCGACCTGGGCGCGGAACGCGCGGCAGAGATGGAACTTGTCGTAGCCGGCATGGTCCGCGAGGTCATCCAGCGTGATGGCGTCCCCCACGCGCTCGCGGAGGTACTCCATCGCCCGTCGCACCGGCCGCGTGTGGTCCGGAGTGGCGCCCCTCAAGACCGTGAACGCCTCCACGGCTTCGACCACCGCGACCTCCAGCGTGAGGCGATCCGCGCCCGCGGCGACCGCGTCGTGGAGACGCTGGAAGGCAAGGCCCCGCTCGTCGCCGGGCTTGAAGTGGGGATGCGCGACGACCTTCCCCTCATGGCGGATGCGCTCGATGTCGCGCTCGGGCAGCACGACGGCCTGGTAGGTCATTGTCCCGTCGTGCGCGACGTCGCGGTGCACGTCGCCCGGCTGCTTCAGGTGGATCTCACCGGGCCCGCCAGTCCAGACCCGGCCACGCCCCCACCACTCGCTGCGCCCGCGCTCGATGCGCATGGACGCGTGGAATTCCTTCATGCCGACGCGAAGCAGGTCGGTCGTCATGCGCACGGCCCGGAGGCCAGGGACCGAGACCGGGAGCGCGTCGAGGGTGAACATCCCCTCAGTGTAAGGAGCTTCGGCGGCCCTGGCTTGGCGTTTCTTGGCACGAAATCTCCGCCAAGAAGCGCCAAGCGCGCGTGGCACCTGCCCCCGTATCTCCCCGGGCATGAACGACAAACAAGTCGCCCTCGTCACCGGGGCAAACAAGGGCATCGGCCTGCGGATCGCCAAGGACCTCGCCGCGCACGGCTTCACGGTGCTCGTCGGCTCACGTGACCTCGCCCGTGGCGAGGCGGCGGCGAAGACCATCGCCGGTGACGCCCGTGCGCTCGCGCTCGACGTCACGGACGCGAAGTCGATCTCCGCCGCGGAGGAGCGCATCCGACAGGAGCTGGGTCGCCTGGACGTGCTCGTGAACAACGCGGGCATCGCCCGTTCGGGCAGGCAGGCGCCCAAGCCGGGCCAGCCGCTGGCGGAGCGCGCGAAGGCGGGCCGTGCGACCGTCGCGCCGCTCGACGAGTTCCGCGCGGTGTTCGAGACGAACGTGTTCGGAGTGATCGCCGTCACGCAAGCGATGCTCCCGCTCCTTCGGGAAGCGCCGGCGGGGCGCATCGTCAACGTCTCGAGCGGGGTCGGCTCGCTCACGAACAACTCGGACCCGGCGAACCCGTACCGCGCGATGTACGGGGTCTACTCGTCGTCGAAGTCGGCCCTCAACGCCATCACGCTCGCCTTCGCCCTGGACCTGGAGTCGACCCGCATCAAGATGAACGCGGTGTGCCCGGGCTTCACCGCCACGGACCTCAACAACTTCCAGGGTACCCGAACCGTCGAGCAGGCCGCGCGCGCGCCCGTGCGCATGGCGCTCCTCGGACCGGACGGCCCCACGGGCACCTACTCGGACGACCAGGGCGTCATTCCCTGGTGACGCGGGCTCCCCCGCCCCGATACCGCTACAGGGGACGCAGGGAGGCCCGGTCGATATCGACGGAGTCCTCGTCGTCCTCGTCATGGCCGGAAGAGGCTTCACTGGCCCGGAAGCGATTGCCTTCGGGCGTGACGAGGAACCAGGAGGTGGCGACCGCCGGGTCGTCCGCGGGAGGAGAGACAAGGAGCTCCTCGCCAAGCAGTGCGGCGACCCGGGTGGCCACCTCCACCGACGTGAGCCCCGAGGACTCTCGAGTGCGGGAGACATCGACGTAGAGGGTCACATCCGTGCGGAAGCCTTTGGACCGGAGCGCGGTCTCGACGAGCACCGCCGCATCCGAGGGGCCGTCCACGTCGAAGCGCGCCACACCTTCGGGAGGGAGACCGAGCGCGCGGCCGATGCTGTCGAAGAGGCGTCCTTCCTCCACGGCACCCCGCGCGATGAATCCGACAACCTGTCTTTCCGGCTGCATGGCTCTCCCTCTCAACCCGCTTTGTGCGCCTTGAGCGCGGCGTTCCTGTCGCCCTGGGACGTGCCCATCTTGTCCAGGATCTCCTTGGCGCGCGGGGTGTCGTCAAACTTGTTGTAGACCCCCAATGCCTTGAAGGCCGAGCGGTTCAGCTCATGGAACCCGGTGCCACGGATGGGATACAGCGTACCATTGTCATGGGCCCCATAGGTCCGCCCGCCAAGCGTCCAGGTCACGGTCCCCGAATCGCTGCCCTTCTTGGCCTTGCCGTCGTTGATGTCCTTCACATCCCGGCTGACATCGACCCGCGACTCGATGACGGTGTTCTTGTCCTTGGCGACGGAGGACTGGTCGACCTTGCGGATGTAGTGCCGGTCCGCGGGCCGGGACGTGGGCTTCGCGGGCTTCTCCGCCCAGGCGGGCGGCGCGATGAGCAGGACACCGAGCGCCATCAGCACGGTGGCCAGGGTCAACGGGATGAAAGGCTTCCGGACAGCGGGACGAAGCATCGGAGGCTCTCCTGCGGAGGGGGATGCGGCCGTCCGGTAAGCCTCTCACAGTTACTTCGGAGTTGGCTTGCGCTTCGCTCGCGAGGCCTTCGGCTTGCTCTTGCCTTCGAGGTTGAGCACCACCGCGGCGCGGATGAGCGCCTTGAAGGCTGCTTCGTTGATCTTGTCGCCTTCGTGGATGTCGATGGCGCGCCGGACGTTCCCGTCGAGGCTGGAGTTGAAGAGCCCTGAAGGGTCATTCAACGCGGCCCCCTTGATGAACGTCAGCTTGACGGCGGCCTTGTACGACTCGCCCGTGCAGATGATGCCGTCGTGGGACCAGACAGGGGTCCCCATCCACTTCCACTCCTCGACGACCTCGGGGTCCGCTGCGTGGATGAGCGCGCGCACCTTCGCGAGCGTCTTCCCACGCCAGTCCCCCAGGTCCTGGATCCGCTGGTCGATCAACTTGGACGCGGACTCCGTCGCGACGGCCTTCTTCATGCCCGCCCCGCCTGCAGGCTGCGCCAGGAGCCGTACGAGAGCACCCAGAGCACGCCGGTGACCGCAGCGAAGGCCCACGCCTCCGGGCCATCTCCCACCGCGAAGTGGGCGATGAGCGCCGAGACCAGATTGATGGCGAAGCCGGCGTAGGCCCACTCCTTGAGGCGCGCCGGCACCGGTGCGAGCAGCACCAGGATTCCGAGCAACTTGGCCCACGCCAGCTCCACCCGGAAGTAGCTGGGGAAGCCGAGCCGGGTGAACCCCTCCGCCGCATCTCGCAGGTTCAACTGCGCGTAGGCGGTGAAGCCCATCTCCAGGCAGAAGAGCGCGGTGGCGATCCAGAAGGTGATGGTCACGGCTTTGGGGGACGTCCTGGCGGCGACGAGCGCCGGCTTCGGCAGGGTCGATTCCATGGGGTGTTCCTCACTCCTTCGAGTTGCTGGCCTTCCAGGTGGGACTCTGGACCCCGAACTGCTCCGCGTACTCGGAGTTCAAGCGCTGCCAGTCGTACTGCATCGCATCGGGCCCCACGATGCGCCCCATGGGGTCGCCCGAGAGGAGCTGCTCGAGCACGTCGAAGCAGATGTGCCAGCCCGCGGCGCCCCACGAGATGAAGCCCCGGTCGATGTTGTGCCAGAGCGTGAGCCGGGTGCCGCCAACGCCCGTCGCCTCCAGCTCCCAGCGGAGGTCCTGCTGCCCCCAGCTGTACTCGAGCAGCTTCGGCTCCTCCGCCCGCCTCACGGTGGTCTCGGCGACCATGGGCGTCGGCGCACCGACCGTGGAGAGCTTCACCGGCCCCACGCTGGCCATGTTCCGGTCCGCGTCGAACGGCGCCCATTCAGCCAGGTGCGCGGGGTCGGTCAGCGCCTTCCACACCTTCGCCGGGGGATGACGCAGGTCCCGGACGAGAACGAGCGTCCACTTGTCGCCTGCCTTCTGGACACTGGCTCCGGCCGCGGGGCCGGGCGTGTACTTCGCACGGTGGCTCATCGTTTCTTTCCCTTCTTGGGTTCGGGTTCCTGGTCCATCCGGTCGAGATGGCGTTCGAGCGCGTCCACGTGGAGCGTCCAGAAGCGCCGGAATGGCGTGAGCCACTCATCGACCTCCATGAGCGGCTCCGGCCGGATGCGATAGACGCGCCGTTGAGCGTCGACGCGCGACTCCACGAAGCCGGCGTCGCGCAGCACGCGGAGGTGTTTGGACACCGACGTCTGAGGCATCCGCAGCTGGTGCTCGATTTCGCCGACGGAGTGCTCCGACGCCGCCAGCAGGCTGAGGATGGCCCGGCGGTTCGGCTCCGCGATGATCGCGAACGTTGAATCCATGGGTCGTATATACCCATCAAGCCATATACCTGTCAATTCATACGACACCTCCTGGGAAGCAGGCGTGCGGTCGTGTCCCCACCGCTCACCGCGCCTCGCCACCGCTCACCAACTGGCTCGCGGTGATGCGGGTCAACGGCCTGGACTTCAACGAGGCGCTCGCGGTCGCGAAGACCTGGTAGCGGATCACCCAGAGACCGCCCTGCGCACCGCGGGGCGTTGAGAGTGGCGCCTGACGTACGCCACCAGTTCCGGATACCCGTCGAGCAGCATCAGCGTGTTCGCCAGGTGGAGGATGGAAGCCATCACCACGTCGGCGGCGGTGAAGGCCTCACCCACGAGGAATTCACGGCCTCCGAGTCCCTCTTGGATGAGGTCGAGAGCGGCCGTGAGCCGGGTCCTGAGCTTCGCGGCCTCCCCTTCCGGGACTTCGCGCGCCACCGGCGACTGCGCGTCCCGGTAGAACTCCATCACCAGGGGGTCGAGGCTCAACTCAGCGAAGACCATCCAGCCGTAATAAGGACCGCGCTCCGCGCTCCCCACCGGCGGCGCCAGATGCTTCTCCGGGAACCGGTCGGCCAGGTGCAGACAGATGGACAGGGACTCGAGCAGCGTGACGTCCCCATCCACCAGGGCGGGGAGGTCTCCCAGCGGATGCACCGCCAGGTATTCAGGGGTGGTGTTCTCCTGCCGGGCCAGGTCGAGCCTGACCAGCTCATAGGGCACGCCGAGTTCCTCCAGCAGCCAGCGGGGACGGACTGCTCGGGTCCTGAGGGCGAAGTAGAGCTTCATGGGTGGCACTCCTGTGGGTTGCGTGAGGCCACACCATGCGTCCGCCGGAGTGCCCGGACAATGCGGCCCCAGACGAACTCATTGTCAGGTTAATCTTGACGGCCATGATTCCACCGGCCGACATGCTCCTCTTCGCGACAGTCGTCCGCGAGGAGAGCTTCACCCGCGCGGCGCTCAAGCTCGGCATCACCAAGCAGACCGTCAGCGAGCGCATCCGCCACCTGGAGGAGCGGCTGGGCGTACGGCTCCTGGAGCGGACCACGCGGCGACTGCGCGTGACGGGAGCAGGCGTGACGTACTCCGAGCGCTGCGCCGCCATCGCCGCGCTCATCGAAGAAGCGAACAGCGAGGTGCAGCAGGGCAAGGCGGATCCCACCGGCCTGATCCGGGTCTCCTCGCCGGTGCTCTACGGCCGGCGCTACCTCACGCCGGTCATCTCGAAGTTCCTCGGCCGCTATCCCCAGGCGCGGGTGGAGCTGGTGCTGGCGGACCGCCGTGTCCACCTCATCGAAGAGGGGTTCGACGTCGCCATCCACATCGGCCCGCTCAATGATTCGTCGCTCGTGGCGCGAAAGCTGGGAGAGGGCGCGGTCCGCTTCGTGGCGAGCCCCCGCTTCCTGTCGAAGCACGGCATCCCGGCCGCCAGGGAGCTTGGGGCCGCGCGCTGCATTGGATTCAGTGCGTTCGAGACGTGGGAGGCCGAGGGCGTGAAGTCCCGGATCGATCCGGTCCTGATGGTGAACGACAGCGAGCTCGCGTGCGACGCGGCCATCGCCGGGGTCGGCATCGCGCGGGTGCCGGACATCCTCTGCCAGGAGGCCATCCGGGACGGCCGGCTGAAGGTCCTCTTCGGCCCCCGGCCCGCGTCGATGCGGCCCATCCACGTCGTCTATCCCAGCCGGCTGAACCTTCCCCCCAAGGTCCGGCTCTTCGTGGATGCCCTTGCCACCCTGGCCGAGCCGGCGCCGTTGAAGCCCCGTGGCCGGAAGCGGACGTAGGGCTCACCGGGGCGCGGAATTGAAGATCTCCCCCAGCTGCGCGGCCTGCTCCTCCGCGAAGTCCGCGTAGGTGTTGCCCAGCAGGGCCACGACGAGCTGGGAGTCCGGGAAGAGCATCAGCATCGCGCGGCCGCCTTCAATAGCGCCCCGGTGGTGGAGGATGCGCCGTCCCTGCGCGGAGACACCGATGCGCCAGCCGAGGCCCACGCCCGTCTCCTTGCCGGACTTGAGCTTCTGCGAGGTGAAGAGGAGGGCCAGCGTCTCCTTTCGCAGGAAGCCGGGCTGGAGGTGCGCGGAGCCGAAGACGACGAGGTCCTCGGCGGTGGAGAGGAAGCCGCCGCCGGGCCACTTGTAGCTGTTGTCCACGCGGGCGGCATGCTGGTGGCTGCCCTCCGTGCCGTTCGCATAGAAGCGCGTGCGGTGGGGAATCAGCTGGTGGGGATGATCCGCCCCGGTGTGGCGCATGCCCAGCGGCTCGAAGACGGCGCGCTGCATGTAGCGGAGGAACTCCTCGTGCGCGGCGCCCTCCACCACGGCGCCCACCAGGTTGAAGCCATAGCTGGAATACGCATAGACCGTTCCGGGCTCGGACAGCAGCGCGTCGTCCTGGAAGAGGCCCAGGGACTGGGTGAGGCTGCTGAAGTGCCTTGCCTCCTGGAAGATGGCTTCATCCCGGTCCAGGTAGTGACGGATGCCCGCCAGGTGCCCGGTGAGCTGGCGCGTGGTGATGGGCCATGGCTTCACGGGAAAGGCAGGCACGTACTTCTGGATGGGGGCATCCAGGTTCAAGCTCCCCTCCTCCACCAGACGGGCCACCGCGGCGGCGGTGAGCACCTTGGACACGCTGCCTACGCGGAAACGGGTCAGTGGGGTGACGGGGATGCCCTGCTCCAGGTCCGCGTAGCCAAAGCCTTCGGACCAGATGACCTGTCCGCGATGCGCGACGGCCACGGAGAGGCCCGGCAGTTGGAAGTCCTTGAGCAACTTCTGGGCGAAGGCCCGCGCCTGCTGGACCTGTGCTTCATGGCGTGAGGAGGCAGGCGGGAGCGGATACGACGCGTTCGGCGCGGCGCTCGCGGGTGCCACCGCGAACAGCGTGCCCAGGACGAGGGCGGACAACCTCAGGATGCTCTGGCGCGGGACCAGGGCGGATGACGCGGGCATGGAGTGCCTCCGTGGGGAGTGAGCGGACGGCACCGTGCCCGCGCGAATGGCTCGCGGGGAAAGTGTTCAGCCGGCGGGGACTGCCTCGCGGCGAACCGGCCCGCCCGTGCGGCGAACGGGCAGCGCGACTTTCAGCGCAGGTGCTGGAACTTCTCGCGGTGGCTGCGAGCGACTCGCAGCTCCGCGCCGGAGGTGAGCACCACGACCAGGTCCCTGCGACCCTCGCTGCGCAGCTCGCGGATGCTGCGCGCGTTCACGATGGCCGACCGGTGGATGCGCATGAAGCGCTCCGGCTCCAGGCGCTCCTCCAGGCTCTGCATCGTCTCGCGGTGGAGGTAGGCCTTCCCGCCCGCGTGGATCTGCACGTAGTAGTCAGCGGCCTCGATGTATTCGATTTCGTCCACGTCGAGGAACACCACCCGGCCCGCGTCGCGGATGGCCAGCCGGCGCATCCACGGCTCGGGCGGCGTGGGCGGCGGAGCGGGCGTGCTGTCTCGCTCGCCGTAGGTGGAGAGCACGGACATCAACCGCTGGCTGAGGTCGGACATCCGCGCCATGCGGATCTGCGCCTTGGCGCGGCCAATGGCGTCGTGGAAGCGGTCGTCGCGGAAGGGCTTGAGGAGATAGTCGAGCGCGTGGATGTCGAAGGCGCGCAGCGCGTACTGGTCATACGCGGTGACGAAGATGACGGCGGGCACTTCGCCAGCAGCCAGCCGCGCGAGCACCTCGAAGCCGTTGAGCTCCGGCATCTGCACGTCCAGCAGGACCAGGTCTGGCCGGTGCTCGCGGATGAGGCGCACCGCCTCCGGCCCGTTGCCGGCCTCGCCCACCACGCGGACCTCTGGATCCGCGGCCAGCAGCAGGCGCAGTCCCTCGCGAGCCAGGGGCTCGTCATCCACGACGAGCGTGCGGATGGCGGCGGCCGCGTTCATGCCCCGAGCGCCTCCGGCACGGCGGCCTGGAAGGGCAGCTCCAGGCGGGCGCGCACGCCGCCCCCGGCGCGGTTCTCCAGCGTGAAGACGTGGCGGTCGCCGTAGAGCTGTCGCAGGCGGTCGCGCACGTTGGCCACGCCAATGCGTCCGTCCTGGCGGTCCCAGCCGGGTGCGAGCCCGGGGCCGTCGTCGAGCACCTCCAGCACCAGCCGGGCTCCTTCGCGCGCGGCGCGCAGCTCCACGCGTCCCGGACCGGAGCGGGTGGCGATGCCGTGCTTGATGGCGTTCTCCACCAGGGGCTGGAGGATGAGGCTGGGCACGAGCGCGCCCAGCGTTGCCGGGTCGATGGCGCGCACCACCTGGAGCCGGTCCTGGAAGCGGGTCTGCTCGATGTCGAGGTAGCGCTCCAGGAAGTCCACGTCCTCGTGGAAGGGGACCTGCTGGCGGCCCGTGGTGTGGAGGGCCATGCGCAGGAGCTCACTGACGCCGGTGAGCATGCGGATGGAGCCGGCGGTGTCCTGCTTGCGCACCAGCACGGAGATGGCGTTGAGCGTGTTGAAGAGGAAGTGCGGGTGGAGCTGTGCGCGCAGGGCGTCCAGCTGCGCGTGCGCGAGGCGCGTCTCCAGGTGGGCCTGGGCCAGCTCTCCCTCGCGGAAGCGGCGGTGGTAGTCCACGGCGTAACCGATGGCGAGGATGCCGCCGTAGATGAGCAGGGACAGGACGCTGTACTTGGCCATCATCAAGGGCAGCATCCGCGCCCAGGTGCTCTCCAGCAGCCACGTCTCTCCCGTGGCCCGGGCGGCGAAGTAGATGATGCTCACGTAGGGGACCATGACCGCGACGAGCGCGGCCAGGAGGACCGCGAGGCTCCGGGGCCAGACGCCGCGCTCCAGTCGGAAGCGCTGTCCGAGCGCGAGGATGAAGGGCGTGGCGAATGCCCAGTACTGCCATTGCGGCACCTGCACCAGCAGCGCCCGGCTGAGCGGGTAGCCCGGCTCCCGGGCCTGGGCATAGACCCAGGTGTGGAGCGCGGTGACGACGCCCGGCACCGCGCAGACGAGCATCAGCAGCGGCACGCGACGCAGCAGTGGCAGCAGCACGGACGGCGCGGCGGGAGAGGTGGATTCCACGGCCGGTGGAGTCTACGCCCGAAGCGGGTCCACTTCCGGACGGGTGCAGCCAAAGGGCTCCGGGTTGCAGCGAACGGGACGACGGCGCCTCGCCAGGGGCCATGTATTCTCGCGGGAGCTCGCTCCGCCATGGCCTCTCCCCGTCCCTCCTCCCTCGCCCGGCTCGCGGCCGTGGCCGTCATGCTCTCCAGCGGTGTGGCGCTCGCGGACACCCCACCGCTCACCAGCTCGAACTACGCCATCGACGTGTACCAGGGCCCGGTGCTGGCGCCGGTGCGGGTGTCCGGCCTTGCCGGCGCGTATGCCCCCATCGCCGAGGGCGTCGAGGGCATCAGCGTCAACACGGCGGCTCCGGCCGTGCGCTCGCTCTATTCGTCCAAGCACGTCGACTACGACCTGTCGCTGGCCTTCACGTTTCCCAGCTCGCTGCGCGCCAGCGACTTCGACAACAACGGCTCGGTGGGCTTCGCCAATGACGACTTCATCTTCACCCAGATTGGCGGACTGATTCAGTGGGGCCCCTGGGGACTGGGCGGCGCCGCGTCACTGCAGACCTATGCCTTGGGACAGGACGCGAATGGACGGCTCCTCAACCTGAGCATGACCCGCTTCCAGTTCCAGCTCGCTCGCGGCTTCCTGGATGGCGAACTGACGGTGGGCCTGGGGCTGCGCGCGGTCACCCTGGAGATCAACACCGCCGAAGACGCGAACAACAAGCTCGCCAGCATGTTCGGCGGCAACGTGGAGGCCGGTGCCCTCTGGACGCCCATGGGGCTGCCAATGCGTGCCGCGCTGACCCTCCGGGCTCCCGTCCAGGGAGGGCTCAGGGCGTGAGAAGAAATGAGCCTTCCGACTCGTCGAACCAGCCTTGCGCTATGGCGAGCAGGAGGTTGTGGGCGACGAGTGCGAGCAACCACGCGGCTTCGGCTCGCTTGCGACCTCGTACGTGA
>NZ_RAWF01000278.1:0-12813 GCF_003612075.1 Corallococcus sp. CA041A | reverse complement strand
GGGTGGGGGTTCCTGGCATCGGGGAGAGCGGGAGATGGGAGAGGCCTTCCGAAGACTCACGGTCGTCGCGCCCCCGGCCGACGATGGCGCCTCCGTCCGTGCTCCGCCGCCCGCCCGGCACCTGCCGCCCACCGGTTCGGTGGCGCTCGTCTTCACCGACATCCAGGGGTCCACGCGGCTGTGGGAGCGCTGTGGCCAGGCCATGCGCGACGCGCTGGAGTTGCATGACGGCGTGCTGCGCGCGCTGCTGCTGGGCACCGACGGCTACGAGGTGAAGTCGCAGGGCGATGCCTTCATGGTCGCGTTCGCGTCCCCGGTGGAGGCCGCGCACTGGTGCCTGCGCGCGCAGGAGGCGCTGCTGCACACGAGCTGGCCGGAGTCCCTGCTGGAAGAGCCGGACGCGGCGGAGGAGCACGCGCCGGAAGGGCTGAGCCACCGGGGCCTGCGCGTGCGCATGGGCGTGCACGTGGGCGAGCCCGACTGCCGCCTGGATCCGGCCACGCACCGGCTGGACTACCTGGGGCCTCCGGTGAACATCGCGGCGCGGGTCGCGGACGCGGGGCATGGCGGCCAGGTGCTGCTGAGCGGCGCGGCGTGGGCCCGCATCCAACCGGAGCTGGCGGCGCTGGGGATGCCCATCGCGCGCTCGCTGGGGTCCTTCCGCCTGCGCGGCGTGAGCGACAGCGTGGCGCTGGTGGAGCTTCTGCCCGCGTCCCTCGCGCACCGCCGCTTCGGGCCCCTGCGCGCCCCGCGCGAGCGGCCCGGTAACGTGCCCACGCTGCGGCAGGATCTGGTGGGGCGCGCGGAGGAGCTGGACACGCTCCGGCAGTGGGTGTCGGAGGGCGCGCGGCTGATCAGCATCCTGGGCCCGGGGGGCATGGGCAAGACACGGCTGGCCACGCACTTCGGCGCGCTGGAGTCGGACGCGGGCGCATGGGAGGGCGGCGTCTGGCGATGCGACCTGGAGGAGGCCCTGACGGAGAGCGACCTCTGTCACGCGGTGGGCCGGGCCCTGGGCGTGCCGCTCACCGCGGACGGAGACGGCAGCACGCCCGCGGAGCGGCTGGGGCGCGCGCTCGCGGGATGTGGCGACGTGCTGGTCATCCTGGACAACGTGGAGCAGGTGGTGCGGCACGTGCCCGCGACGCTGGGGCGCTGGTGGGTGCTGGCGCCGCGCGCCCGTTTCCTCGTCACGACACGAGAAGCCCTGCGGCTGCCAGGGGAGCGCGTGCTGGATCTGGCCCCGCTGGCCCTGCCGGATCCGTACGAGACGCGCTGGGACGTCATCCTGCGCTCGGACGCGGTGCGCCTGTTCGTGCAGCGGGCCCGGGAGACGCGCGGCGACTTCATCCTGACCGACGCGGACGCCCCGCGCGTCTCGGACATCGTGCGGCAGCTGGACGGCATCGCGCTGGCCATCGAGCTGGCCGCGGCGCGCGTGAGCGTGCTGGGCGTGGAGCAGTTGCGCGAGCGGCTGTCGAAGCGCTTCGACCTGCTGCGAGTGGGACGGCGGGACGCGCCCGCGCGACAGGCGACGCTGCGAGGTGCCATCGACTGGTCGTGGAACCTGCTGGAGCCGGCCGAGCGCGCCGCGCTGGCGCAGTGCTCGGTGTTCCGGGGCGGCTTCACGCTGGAGGCCGCCGAAACCGTGCTGGTGCTGCCAGAGGGCTCGCCGGACGTGCTGGAGGTGGTGCACTCGCTGCGCTCCCAATCACTCCTGTGCGCGCGCGAGGTGGGGGCTCCCGGCGGCTTCCTGCGCCTGGGGTTGTACGAGAGCATCCGCGAGTACGCGGCGCTGCGGCTGCACGAGATGGGCGACGAGACGGCGTGCGAGGCCCGGCACGCGGACACGTACCTCCAGGTCGCGGGGCGGCTGCGGGAGCGCGTGCAGAAGACGGGCGGCGCGACGGCGCTTCGGCGGCTGGCCCTGGAGCGCGAGAACCTGCTGGCCGCGTGCGCCAACGCGATGGCCGTCCGTCCCGCGACCGCGGAGTCCCTGGGCCGAGCGATGGAGACGCTGGTGGCGCTGGAGCCGGATGCGCGCACGCGTGGACCGGTGGGCCTGCTCGTGGAGCGGCTGGAGCGTGTGCTGGAGCCGTCGGCCCACGTCGCCGTGGCGCCGCTGAAGCGCGCGGAGGCGCTCGCGGTGCTGGGCCGCGCGTACATGGACGCGGGCCAGGCGGAGTACGCGCGCCAGGCCCTGGAAGAGGCGCGCGGCGTCTTCCACACGCTGGGCGAGACGGCGTCGGAGAAGCGCGTGCTCGTGGACCTGTCCATCGTCGCCCGTCACGCCGGAGACGGAGCCGCCGCGTGGACGCTGATGCGCGACGCGCAGGCGCTTCCCTCCGGAAACGACCGCTGGCTGGAGGCCTACGCGGTGGGCAACCTGGGCCTCGTCGAACAGGTGCGCCACGGGCCGGAGGCGGCCATCCCCCACCTGCGCGAGTCGCTGGCGCTGTTCCGCGAGGTGGGCGACGTCACGTTCGAGGTGGGCTTCCTCACCAACTGCGCGGTCGCCATCGGCGAGGCGGGCGACGCAGGTGAAGCCGTGATGCTCCTGGGTGAGGCGCTGGGCCGCGCGCTGAGCGTGGAGGACCGCGCGGGTCAGGCGCTCGCGAGCATCAACCTGGGCTGCTACCTGATGGACGCGGGCGGCATCGCGGAGGCCTGCGAACACCTGGAGTCCGCGGTGCGCCTGTCGCGGCTCCTGGGGCTGCGGCTGCTGGAAGGCACTGCGCTGGGCGAACTGGGCCGCGCCTCGCTGACCCGGGGGGACTGGACGCAGGCGCGCGCGGCGTTGACGGAGGCGGTCACCATCCTGGGCCGTGCGTCCCGCTGGCAGGCCCTGCGGTTCATCGCGCACCGGGCCGCGCTGGAGGCCGCGTGCGGAGAACTGCGCGCCGCGCGAGAGGGCTTCGCCGGACTGGAAGGAGCCCCCGAGCTGCGCGAGGACCCTGCCCTCTTCCAACTCGTGGATCTGCTCCGCGCGGCGCTCGACCTGGCCGAAGCCGACGCCGCGCCCGCACGAAGCCCCGAAGGCAACACTGCCAGGGCCGCCGCCCGACGTCGCATCGAAGCGGCCCGGAACGCCCCGCGTGAAACCGCGTCGTCCGACATCCGCTGCGCGCTCCGCTTCCTGGAGGCCCGCCCTGGCGTCACCGACACGCGCCTGGATGCGTGAAGGCGCTTGGGCTCACGGGGCCGGAGCCGCCTCCGGCGCCGGCTTCGCGAAGCGGCGGAAGAAGCTGTCGTCGTTCCAGTACGGCCGGCCGGGGGCATCCGCCACCGCGTTCGTCAGCGCGGTCAGGAAGGTGATGAAGCGCGCGGCGCCCTCGTGGTCCACGGGCTGCTGGGACAGGTCATCCGACGGCGCGTGGTAGCGCTCGGTCAGCCACTGCTTGAACACCTTCTGCTCCTCCGAATCCGGCGTGTAGCCGAACTTGAAGAACAGCGCGGGCACACCCTCGCGGATGAACGAGTACTGATCGCTGCGCACGAACAGGTTGCGGTCCGGCTCCGGATCCGCGAGCACCTGCACGTCCAGCTTCGCCGCCACCTCCGCCAGCGGCACCGCGAGCGAGGACTCGTCCTTGCCGTGCGCCACCACGGAGGTGAACGGCCAGTGGGGCATGAACATGTCCAGGTTGAAGTCCGCCACGATGGAGGTGATGGGCACCGGCGGCCGGGACGCGAAGTACTTCGACCCCAGCAGCCCCTTCTCCTCCCCCGTCACCAGCGCGAACACCACCGAGCGCTTCGGCTTCTCCTGCTGATCATGCAGCTGCCGCGCGACCTCCAGCACCGCCGCCACGCCGGACGCGTTGTCCATGGCGCCGTTGTAGATGCGGTCCCCCTTCACCGGCTCGCCGACGCCCACGTGGTCCAGGTGCGCACTGAGCACCACGTACTCCTTCGCGAGCACCGGATCCGTGCCCGGCATCACGCCCACCACGTTCATGGACTTGAGCGGCTTCACGTCGAAGGCCAGCTTCGCCTTCATGCGCAGGGGCAGGTCGAACTTCGGCAGCGGCTTGTCCGCGTTGGCCAGCGCCACCAGCTCCTCGTAGGTGTGCGGCGCTCCCTCCAGCCACTTCTGCGACTGCGTGACGTTCGCCACCACCGTGACCTTCAGCCCGCGCGAGTCATTGAGCGACGGATCCGCGAACACCACCGTGGGGTTCTTGTTGGAGCCCACGACGCGTTCCCACGGCAGCTCCAGCAGCTTCGGGTTCTGGAGGTACACGACCCCCACGACGCCCGCCGCCTTGAGCACCTTCAGCCGCTCCGCCCACGAGGAGAAGTGCGACTTCACCGGGCCCGGGATGTTCCCCGGCCCGCCCTGGAGCATCACCACCACCTTGCCCTTCAGGTCCAGGCCCGCGTAGTCGTCGTGGCCCAGCTCGGGGATGGACAGGCCGTAGCCCACGAACACCAGCGGCGCGTCCACCGTGCCGTTGTCTCCCTGCCGCGAGGACAGCACGACGTCCTCGCCCTGCACCAGCGGCAGCGTCTTGCCGTCCTTCACCAGCGCGACGCTGGACTTCGACTCGATGAGGCGGCGCGACTGCAGCGCCATGGGCTGCAGGAAGCCCGTCTTCAGCATCGGCTTCACGCCGAGCGAGGCCAGCTCCTTGGACACGTAGCCAGCGGCCGTCGCGTAGCCCTTGCTACCCGTGTCGCGCCCCTCCATCGCGTCACTGGCGAGCACCTCCACGTGCTTCCACCAGCGGTCCTCGGCCACCTGGGACTTGGATGCGGGAGCCTCCGCGGCGAAGACCCCGGAGGAGACGAACAGCGCGAGCGTGGCGGCGGACGAGACCCGTTTCATGCCCCGGAGCATCCAGGGCGAAGCGGGGTCATGCAACCAGGATCAGGCCTGCACGCCCAGCCGCCGGCCGCGCAGCTCCGACAGGGTGCGCGCGTCCAACAGCACCGCGGACTTCTCCTGCGGGGACAGGGGCTCCACCCCGCCCGCCAGCAGCTTGCGCCGGGCGGAGGCCAGCGCCACGGGGACGCTCGCCGTCGGGTGGGACTCCAGCAGCGCCAGGTGCAGCGCATGCGCGCGAGGGTCGGAGAGCACGTGATCCAACGCGTCGTCCACCGGCTCCATCCCCTCCTCCGCCAGCTCCTGCGCGCGCACCAGCACGGTGGGCGGCTCAGCCTCCTCCGGAATGAGGAACAGGCCCTTCCTCTGCGCCCACAGGCCCAGTGACGCGCGGGCGGTGAAGACTGAGATGGCCGGGGCGAGCCACAACCCGACGATGACTGGCGACAGCCACGCCAGCATCCCTGGCGCTACCGCGATTGTCAGCGCCGCGAGCACGACGCCAATCGCCATGTGCCCCTTGTGACGGCGCAGCGCCTCCGACCACGGCAGGTCCGTGTCCTCGCGCTGCTGGCTGGACCAGTTCACCTTGTAGCCAAGCAGCGTCCCGAACACGAAGTGCGACTGGAAGATCATCATCACCGGCGCCATCAGCGTGGACACCACACCCTCCAGCATCACGCTCAGCACCAGCTTGAACCGGCCGCCCATCCGCGCGGCCTCTTCGCGGTTCGCGAGCAGCAGGCCCAGGCCCATCAGCCGGGGGATCCACAGGAGCGCCAGCGACAGCGCCATCAGCCGCAGCGCGCCCACCGTGTCGAACGCGTCTCCGCCCGGCAACGTGGACTGGAACTCCAACAGCGTCGCTGGCGCGAAGAACCACTCGTGCAGCGCGGCGAACAGGCCCGCCACCAGGAAGATGAGCCACAGGGGCGACGCGACGTAGGACATCACGCCCATGAGGAAGTGCATCCGGCTCATCGGGTGCAGGCCGCCCGCCATCACCAGCCCCAGGTGCTGGAGGTTGCCCTGGCACCAGCGGCGGTCGCGCTGCGCGTACGCGAGCAGGTCCGGCGGCGGCTGCTCGTAGCTGCCACCCAGCTCCGGCACCAGCCACACCGTGTAACCGGCGCGGCGCATCAGCGCGGCCTCCACGAAGTCGTGGCTGAGGATGTGGCCGCCGAACGGCTGCTGGCCCGGCAGCACCGGCAGGCCGCAGTGCTCGATGAAGGGCGCCATGCGCAGGATGGCGTTGTGGCCCCAGTAGTTGGAGTCCCCCATCTGCCACGCCGCCGCGCCCGCGGCCACGATGGGGCCATACACGCGCCCGGCGAACTGCTGAAGCCGCGCGAACAGCGTGGAGCGCCCCACGTTCTGCGGCGGCACCTGGAGGATGCCCGCGCCCGGGTTCAGCTCCATCAGCCGGGCCATCCGCACCACGCTGTCGCCCGCCATCAGGCTGTCGGCGTCCAGCACCAGCAGGAAGTCGTAACGGCGGCCCCAGCGCTCGCAGAACTCCGCCAGGTTGCCCGCCTTCTTGGCCGTGTTGTCGGAGCGGCGGCGGTAGAAGATGCGCCCCTGCCCGCCCACCCGGCGGCACAACTCCGACCACGCCAGCTCCTCCGCCACCCATGACTCCGCCCGCGTGGAGTCGCTCAGCACGTAGAAGTCGAACGCGTCCAGCTGCCCCGTCGCGGCGATGGACTCATACGTGGCCTGCACGTGCGCGAACACGGCGGACGGGTCCTCGTTGTAGACGGGCATCACCACCGCGGTGCGGCGCGTGAGTGGACCGGCCGCCTCCTCCTCGGTGGGCCAGCGCAGCCCCGGCACCCGCTGGTTCGCCACCAGCTGGATGAAGCCGGCGACGCCGCTCCAGAACGACAGGGCGATCCAAGCGAAGCACACCGCGAACAGCCCCAACACGAACAGCTCTGGCACCGTGGTGCCGTGGGCCGCGAGCAGCCGGTGCATCTCCACGGAGGCGAACCCTGTGGACAGGGCCGCGAGTCCCAGCACCATCACGCGGCGCGGGCGCGCAAGGGCCGGAGTGTAGGGTTGGGCGTTCATGCGGACTCCGGGCTCCCGTGCGGCTTCGCTGTGGGTGAGGTGCGCGCCTAGCGCGACGGCGACACGCCCGCCTGGCCGGCGGCGGGACGCAGCCAGCGGCGCAGCATGTCCATGAAGGGATTGAGCACGAGCACCTGCTCGCGCATCTGGCAGGGCACCTCCGCCGGAGCGGACATGGGCACTGCTTCACACACCGCGCGGCGCCAGGCCTCCGGCAGCGAGGACGGAGCGCGCATCAGCACGTCCGCGCCCCAGCGCGCGCCGCCCACCAGCACGAACGCGGCCCGGCCCCGCACCATCAGCGACGGCCCCACGTGCGATGGCCCCAGCACCTCCGCCAGCCAGCCCTCCACGCGCCACCGCGCGAGCGCCAGCGCGGCCTCCGGCGACAGGGACAGCTCACGCGTGCCCAGGACCCAGCCCGCCAGCTTCTCCAGGTCGTTGCGGCCGGTGAAGCCGAAGTCCTGGAAGAAGCTCACCAGCGCCGCGTGGGTGTCCGCGCGGGCCTCCTGGGGCATCACGGGCGCGAAGGTGATGAACGGGTGCGTGGTCACGGAATCCACAGGTAGCTCCAGGTCTCGGTGAGGGTCTCGGAACCGCGTTTCAGGAAGCAGCGCAGCTCGACGGGGCCTTCTCCGTCGGGCATGAGCTCGAAGGCCGCGCGGAAGCCACCCGTGACGGCGTGGACCTCCGCGCGCGGGTGCAGCACCTGGCCGCGGGAAGCGGTGACGACCGCCTCCACGGGACCCGTGCCCTCCACGCTGGCCTTCGTGAAATCGAGGACGAAGCGACGCGCCCCCGGCTTGCTGCCCGCCGCGACACGCGTCGCCGCGACGGTGGAACCTCCGGCCTTCGAGCCCTCGGGGGAAAAGCCCCAGGACAGCCGGTAGGAGAAGCGAAGGTGTGCACCCGCCTGCACCGGTGCATCCGGCACCCAGAAGGCCACGATGTTGTCGTGGATCTCCTCGCGGGTGGGCAGCTCCACGAGCCGCACGGAGCCCGCGCCCCAGTCACCCACCGGCTCCACCCAGGCGCCCGGACGACGCTCGGAGTGCGCCTCCAGGTCCTCATAGCTGGTGAACGCCTGGTCGCGCTGCAACAGGCCGAAGCCCGACAGCCCGTCCGTGTGGAAGCTGCTCGTCTGGATCTGCTTCGGGTTCTTCAGGGGGCGCCACAGCTTCTCGCCGTTCTTCGTCCACACGGAGATGCCGTCGGAGTCGTGCACCTCCGGGCGGAAGTCGTCGAAGTCGCCCCGGTCGTTCTCTCCAAAGAGGAACATGCTGGTGAGCGGCGCCACGCCCAGCTGGCGCACCGCCTTGCGCGCGAACACCGTGGAGTCCACGTCCATCACGGTCCGCTCACCGGGGCGGATGGCGAAGCGATACGCGCCCGTGACGCTGGGGCTGTCCATCAGCGCGTGCACCACGACGGTGTCGGAGCCCTTCGCCGGCGTCTCCAGCCAGAACTCGCGGAACGTGGGGAACTCCTCGCCCCCCGGCTGCGCCGTGTCGATGGCGAGCCCGCGCGCGGACAGGCCGTACACGTTGCCCTTGCCCAGCGCGCGGAAGTAGCTGGCGCCCAGGAAGACCACCAGCTCGTCGTAGTAGTCCTTGGTGTTGAGCGGCGCGTTGAGGCGGAAGCCCGCGAAGCCGTTCACCTTGCCCTTGGGCGGCGTGCCCACCAGGGGGCCGTAGGTGAACTGCTCCGTGGAGAACGGGACCGGGCGCGCCTTGCCGCCCTCCACCACGTTCACGCCCACAGGACGGGTGTAATAAAAACCGGGGTGGAAGAACTGCGCCCTGAAAGGAAGCGCCTCTTCACGCCATAGCGACGCGGAGTCGCGGAAGCGGATGTCCCGGTATTGATCGTAGGTGAGCTTCTCGAAGGACGGGGGCACGCCGACAGGCGGCTCCTGGTACGGCTTCGCGGCCAGCGCGCGGGCCTTCTCCTCCACCGTCTGGGCGGAGAATCCGGAGGCCTTCGCCGTCCCCGCCTTCGGCTGCTGGGCGCACGCCAGCGCCGCCACGCACAGCCCCATCCCCCAGGCCATCCCCACCGTCTGTCGCTGCCACCGCTTCAAATCCCGCTCCTCACCAGGGTCCACCGCCCGCACCAGTACGGCGCGACGCGGCAAAGGCTAGCAACGGGCATGCCAGTCGGCAGGGGCTGGGGAATTTCCCAATCATTCCAAGGACCTGCCCAAAACGGGCCTCTGTCACTTCCTTGCAACACCAATGATTTCGGCGGCTTGAGAGGGCGCTGAGAGAGGGGGCTGGCGGCGCCTGGAATGGAGGGTTGTGGACGATGGGGGCAGGCGGCCAACAGCCCTGTCCGAAATCTCCACAGCGGTCGGGGGCAGGCGGGCGGGGAGGATTTCCCGGGACATTGCCTCCCGTTGCAGGCAGTGTGGCCGGGCCCTGGGCGGCACCGGGAATCGTTCCGGAGGCTCAGGGGTTCCAAGTCGTTCGCAGGTGCCTCGGGCCGCTGATTGGCCTGACCGCGTACCGCCAGGCGCCCCCGCAATACCGCGAGAGGGCGCGCTGCGCGGTCGGTCCCCCGCCTGAGGGGGAGTGCGCCGACCCTACTCATGCGGGATTTCATGACTTTTGACGAACTGCAGTTGACCGATTCGCTCCTCAAGGCCGTCAAGGCGGAGGGCTACACCACGCCGACGCCCATCCAGGCGAAGGCGATTCCCCATGCCCTGGCGGGCAAGGACGTGTTGGGCGTGGCCCAGACGGGCACGGGCAAGACGGCGGCGTTCGCGCTGCCCATCCTCCAGCGTCTGTCGGCGAAGGCGCCCGCGGGCGGCGCGCGTCCGGTGCGTTGCCTGGTGCTGACGCCCACGCGCGAACTGGCCAGCCAGGTGAGCGACAGCTTCGTCACCTACGGCAAGAACCTGCCCCTGCGCCACGCGGTGGTGTTCGGCGGCGTGGGCCAGAATCCGCAGGTCCAGGCGCTGCGCCAGGGCGTGGACATCCTGGTGGCGACGCCGGGGCGCCTGTTGGATCTCATCGACCAGGGGTTCGTGACCCTGCGCGCGCTGGAAGTGTTCGTGCTGGATGAGGCGGACCGCATGCTGGACATGGGGTTCATCCACGACGTGCGGCGGGTCATCAAGGTGCTGCCGCAGGTGCGCCAGACGCTGTTCTTCAGCGCGACGCTGCCGCCGGACATCATGGACCTGGCGCGCAACATCCTGAAGGAGCCGGTGCGCGTGGAGGTGTCCCCCGCGTCCAGCACCGCGGAAACGGTGAGCCAGCAGGTGTACTTCGTGGAGCGCGAGGAGAAGCGCGCGCTGCTCACGCACCTGCTCCAGGACGCGAAGGCGATTCCGCGCGCGCTGGTGTTCACGCGCACGAAGCACGGCGCCAACCGCGTGGCCAAGCAGCTGACGGCGGCGGGCGTGCGCGCGGATGCCATCCACGGCAACAAGAGCCAGAACGCCCGCGAGCGCGCGCTGGACGAGTTCCGCGCCGGCACCCTGCGCGTGCTGGTGGCCACGGACATCGCGGCGCGCGGCATCGACATCGACGGGCTGTCGCACGTGTTCAACTACGACCTGCCCAACGTGCCGGAGCAGTACGTGCACCGCATCGGCCGCACGGGCCGCGCGGGCGCCAGCGGCCAGGCCGTGTCCTTCTGCGACTCCGAGGAGCGCGCGTACCTGCGCGACATCGAGCGCACCATCCGCCGCAGCGTGCCGGTGGTGGCGGACGCCGCGTTCCGCTCGCACCTGCCCCCTCCCCTGCCCGGTGACGTGGAGGAGAGCCGTCCTCCGATGAACCGCGGTGGCCGGGGCCAGTCGCGCGGCGGTGGCGGTGGTGGTGGCGGCGGGGGTCAGCGTCGGAGTGGCGGGCAGCAGCGCCGCGGTGGTGCCGGCGGTGGTCAGGGCCGTCCGAGCGGTGGCCAGTCGCGTCAGGCCAGCGGTGGTGGGAACGCCCAGGCGCCGCGCGGTGGTGGCCAGGGCCGTCCGCAGCAGGCCCGTCCGGCGGTGGCTTCGCCTGCCGCGGGGCCGAGTTCGCCTCCGCCTCGCCGCACGATGTCCAAGTGGGGCTGAGTCCTCTTCCCAGGTAGGGCGCGGCCTTGAAGGGGCGCGCCTTTTCCTGTGTGTGGGGGTTGGACTTGAGTTCATGACGCCCGGCTCCTCTCACGAGGGTCCGGGCGTTCGACTGTCCGGGGATGGCGGCGGAGGGTTGGGCTCGTCCCCTGGCGGATGGGGCGTGGTAGCGTGGCGCCGTGTTTCACGGCGGTGCATCGCACCCCTTTTGTCATCAGGACACGCCCTCTTCATGACGCGCTCGGCTGACGGTGAGCTGCACATCGATTCGGTCCTCCGGAACACCTACAAAGTCGTCTCCGTGTTGGGGCGGGGCGGCATGGGTTCGGTGTTCCTGGCCCAGCACCTGCGGCTTCCGGGCAAGCAGGTCGCGGTGAAGGTGCTGCGGGTAGGTGAGCACGTGGGGCCGGACCTCCACGTGCGCTTCCGGCGCGAGGCGGAGATCGCCTCCCGGCTGGGGCACCCGAACATCGTGGAGGTGCTGGACTTCGACACGCTGGAGGACGGCAGTCCGTTCCTGGTGCTGGAGTACCTGCGCGGCGAGAGCCTCGCGGACCGGCTGCGTCGCGGGCGGCTGACGTTGGAGGAGGTGTTCTCCTTCACACGGCAGATGGGGTCCGCGTTGCAGACGGCGCACCGCGCGGGCGTCGTGCACCGCGACCTGAAGCCCGCGAACATCTTCCTGGTGCCCACGGACTCCGGCGGCGTGGTGGGCGAGCGGGTGAAGCTGCTCGACTTCGGCATCTCCAAGGTCATGTCGTCGGAGACGCTGCAGACGCAGGAGGCGGTGCTCATCGGCACGCCGCAGTACATGTCGCCGGAGCAGGCGCAGGGGCAGAACAGCCGCATCGACGCGCGGACGGACCTGTTCGCGCTGGGCGGCATCGTGTTCGAGATGATCTCCGGGATGACGCCCTTCGGTGGCGGGTCGCTCGTGCAGATCATCTACCGCGTGGTGCACGAACCGCCGGTGTCGCTGGCCAATCTGATGCCGGACCTGCCGCCGAACGTCGCGCGGGCGGTGGCGCGGGCGCTGGAGAAGAACCCGGATCACCGCTATCAGGACGTCGCGTCGTTCATCGCGGAGCTCACGGGCACGCAGCTCCAGTCGCTGCCGGAGACCGAGGAGCAGATCGCGGCCCGCACCTTCGGGCGCACGAAGCGTCCCTCCGGTGTCGCCCTCCCCTCCATGGCGCCGAGCGACGACGACGCGATGGGGGCCACGATGGCTCCGTCGAACAAGGGGCCTGGGACGGGCCGCTTTGGCGCGGATGCGTTGGCGGCGTCGGATGACATCGGCTTCGACGCGACGATGGCGCCGCGAGCCGGCGGCACGGTCCCGTTCGGACAACAGCCGCAGGTGGCTGGCGGCACGATGGGCTTCGGCGCCACGCAGATGCCTGGGAGCGGCATGGGGAGCTCGGGCGTGGCCCTGCCAGTGCCCGGTGTCCCCGCGCGGTCACCAGCCAGCTACAGCGGACAGCAGGCCGCCCAGGGCTACGGCACGGGCCAGCACGTCGCGCCGGGCAGCATGGGCGGACAGCAGGCCGTGCCGGGAAGCTACGGCGGGCAGCAGGCGGTACCGGGCAGTCTCGCAGGGGCTGTCGGCCCCCAGGGGCAGCCACTCGCCCCGGTGAGCATGTCGGGCCAACCGGGAATGCCGGGGCCGCTGACGATGCCCGCCGCGGTCCCGCCCAGGTCGCGCGTGCTTCCCATCGCGGGCGCCGCCGCGCTGATTCTCGGCGCCGTGGGACTCGGCTGGTGGCTGCGCCCCGGACCGCCCATGGATCCGCCGCCCGTCATGCACGCGGGCCAGGATCACGTTCCCCCGCCACGCGCGGGTCCGCCCCCCGAAGGC
>NZ_RAWF01000277.1:0-12709 GCF_003612075.1 Corallococcus sp. CA041A | reverse complement strand
GCTGGGGGCAGAGCCACCAGGGTCCAAGGGCTCGGGACGCAGAGCGGACCGGGCAGAGGGGGAAAGGGTTTCGGGGGTCGATCTTCCGGGACTCAAGGTTTTCGGTAGTCGACGTCTTGAAGGAAAAGCAGGACGGACGCGGAGCTTTGGGGGCCGCATCCGAGAGGGGGACCCCTCGGGGGAGGGGTTGAGTTACTGGGAGCGCGTCGAGGGGGCGCGCTCCCAGTATTTTTTTGTGCGCTAGAGTCTGGATCCGCGCGGGGGCGCGAGGTCGACCGGCCCACGACCTCTGGAGGTTGGACTTGCCCGGCATGAACGCTCCGTCCTCCGAGAAGCCCTGGAGTGAATCCTTCGAGGACTACTTCCGGTGGTCCACGCAGGGGCCGCAGACCGTGTGGATTGACCTGGGTGCCAACCGGCTCGCGCCGATGGCCAGCCACCCCGTGCTCTGGCAGCTGTCCCTCCCCTTGAAGAACCCGATGTCGAACGGGCTCCGGGACAGCGATGAGAAGGACGCGGTGTTCGCGGTGCAGGACGCGCTGGAGGCGTGTTTGCGTCCCCTGGGGCTGCTGCTGGTCGGGCACCTGGTGGCGCAGGGCGCGCAGGTCGTCTGCCTGTATGGCCCGAAGTCCGTCACGGCGGAGCAGGTGCGGCCTCTCGTGCAGGCCCATCAGGGGGCCTATGACGTGGGCGTGGCGCGGACGCGGGACCCCCGCTGGACGGCGTATCTCCGGACGCTCTTCCCGTCGCCCTTGCAGTGGCAGGTGAGGATGAACCGCCAGCGGGTCGCGCTCCTTCGAGCGGAGGGGGATCTGTTGGACGTGGCCCGGAAGGTGGACCACCGCGCGTACTTCCCGTGGGAGCCACTGGCGAAGGACGTGGAGGCCCGGCTGCGGGACCTGGGGTTCCAGGGCTTCCGGTGGCAGCTCGTTCCCGTGGCCGGACGCATGCCCGGGCTGAGGTACCGCCTGGACTTCCACCGGGTGGACACCGTGGACGATGCGCGGGTGGACGCGGTGGCCGAGGAGATCCACGACATCGTGGAAGCGCACTACGGCACGTATGACGGCTGGGACTGCCTGCTCCTGTCGGAGGACTTCTAGTCAACCGCTGGAGACCACCCGTAACGGTTGTGCGCCTTCTCGGGGGGACTTCGTGGCGCCGGGCAGCTCCAGGACGTGGGCGCCTTCCGCTTCGAACAGTTCGCGCAGCCACGGGTGGCAGGTGAAGGCGATGACCTGGTGGGCTTCCGCCAGCTTCGCGAAGAGCCGCACCGCGCCTCGGGCCCGCTCCGGATCGAAGTTCACCAGCACGTCGTCCGTGATGAGCGGCAGCGCGCCTCGCGTCTCTCCGAAGTCGCGGATGACGGCCAGCCGGAACGCGAGGAACAGCTGCTCGCGCGTGCCCCGGGACAGCTGCTCCGCGCTCCAGTCCCTGGCGCCGTCGCTCACCCGCAGCTCGCGCGCGTCCCCGGCCGGGATGAAGACGCGGCGGTAGCGCCCCGCCGTCAGCTCGGAGAACAGCTCGCTCGCCAGTTGGATGACGCGCGGCTGCTGCTCCTCCTCGAACCTGCGGCGCGCCCTTCCGAGCAACGCCAGCGTCAGCCGGTCCGCCGCGTAGCGCGTGGCCAGCTCCGCCGCCTTCGCCCGCAGCGTCTCCTCCTGGATGCGCAGCCGCGACACGCGGTCGTCGTTCTCCCACTGCGACAGCTGCGTCTTCAGGCTGCCCTGCTCCGTGAGCACGGCCTTGTGTCGCTCGCCCTCGGCCTTGTGGCGCTCGCGCAGCGTGGCGAGCTGTTCCTTCAGGCCCGTCTCGCCGCCCGCCGCGTGTACCTCCTCGTGCGCCGCGTTCTCACCCAGGCCGGTGAGTGCCTGCACCCGCTGGACGTGCTCGCGCACCCGGGCCGCCAGCTCCGCGTACCTGCGCGCCTGCACCGCGCGGCGGCGGAAGGTGGCCTCGTCCTGGCAGCCGCCTTCCGTGAGCAGCGCCTCCCACGCCTGGTCTTCGTCCAGCGCCAGCTGATCCAACCGCGCCTTCTCCGCCAGCAGCTCGCCGCGCTGACCGTCCAGGTGCCGCTGGTCGGCGGCCCTCGAGCGCACCTCCTCCAGCGCCACGGACACCCGCGCGGCCACTGTCTCCGCTTGCCCCGGGGGCATGCCCGCCGCCCGCGCTTCCTGCAACAGCCGCGTCGTCACCGCGTCGCACGCGGCCTCCGCCACCGTGAACTCCTCCTCGTCCGTGCGCAGGTCCAGCAGCCGCTGCCGCAGCGCCGCGGCGTCGAGCCAGAGCGTCAGCGCCGACGCCGCGGAGAGGGCCTCCGGGAAGCGGCGCGCCACCAGGAACGCCATCCACTCCTCGCGCAGCACCTCCTCGCGCTGGCTCGCGCGCAGCCGTGCCTCCTCCACGCGCTGGTCGTCTCGCACCGCCGCGTCCCAGGCCGTGCGCAGCGTGTCCTCCTCGCGCACCAGCAGCTCGCGCCGCTCGGCCTGCGTCAGCTGCTCCGCGAGCAGCGACTCCTGCGCGGCCAGGTCCGACAGCGACGCGCCCGGGGACAGTCCCGCTGCTCCGGAGGCGTTCAACAGCTCGCGCTGGAGCAGTTCCTCGCGCGCGCTCATCGCCGCCTGCGCCGAGCGGAACCGCTCCTCCTCCTGCTGCCGCCAGCGGTGCCGCGCCGCCTGTGCCTCCAGGCTGGCCTTGCGCGCCGTCTCCACGCGGTGGCGCACGAGCAGCAGCAACCCCACGAGCAGCAGGCCGCCCACCGCGCACAGCACGCCCACCGACGGACCCGCGATCCACGCCGCGAGCGCCGCGAACCCCAGCGCCACGAGCGCCGCCGACACCACCCACGACAGCGGCACCAGCGAGCGCAGCGGCACCGCGTCCGTGGGCGCCCGCACGCCGTCCATCTGGCGGCGCTGCTCCAGCCGCTGCTCGGCCAGCCGCTCCAGGTCTCCGCGCACCGCGCGCATCCGTCCCACCGCCGCCTGCCGCTGCCGCACCTGCGCGGGCCGCGCCTCGGGCAGCGCGGTCAGCTCCGCCTGGACCCGCCCCAGCGCCGTCTCCAACCGGGCCCGTTCCTCGCGCGTGCGCGCCTGCTCCGACTCCGCCTGCGCGAGCGCTGTATCCGCCGCGTCCAGCCTCCCCGCGAGAGACTCCAGTTCTCCGCGCGCCCGCGCGCCCAGGTCCAGCGCGAGCAATCCGCCCGCGTCCACCGCGAGCCCCAGCTCTCCCAGCGACTGCTCCAGCTGCCGCCGCCGCGACGTGAGCGACGCCCTGCGCGCGGGCAGCGAGCGAAGCTGTTCGGAGTGTCCGGAGTATGTGGCCAGCGCGGTGCGCAGGGACTCCGCGCGTTCGCGCACGGGCCAGGGGGCCGCCAGCCGCTCCCGTGCCTCTTCGATGGGCGCGAGCCTTTCGTGCAGCTGTGCCTGCTGGGCGCGGTACGTCTTGCGCCGCTGGAGCACGTCCTCCAGCCGTGTCTCCGCGCCCGGCGGGAAGGTGTCCAGCACCGGCAGCGTGGCCAGCTCCGCCCGGTCGCGCGCGAGCCCCGTCAGGTCACTCAGCGCGGACTCCAGCCGCGAGGCGTGGTCCAGCTCATGCTCGGTGTGCTTGCGCGCCACCTCCAGCGCGTGGCCCTCCGCGATGCGCTCCGCCAGCTGGTCGCGCGTGGAGAAGTAGAGCGCGGGCCGGTCTCCTGCTTCGCGCAGCGCCTGCTGTGCCTCCTCCAGGTCCTTCATCACGCGGTTCAGCTCGGGCTTCTGCCCGCGCGGCGCGTACAGCGCTTCGGCGTCCTTGCGCAGCCGCTCCACCGCCTCCGGCAACCTGCGCGCGCCCTGCATGCCCGCGGCGAACAGCGCCTCCGATACGCCGCGCTGCCGCGCGAGCCGCTGGAACGAGGACAGCTCATCCAGGCGGAAGGCGAACACCTCGAAGAACAGCTCGCGCGGCACGTCCGCCAACGCCTGGTAGAGCAGCGTCTCCGGCAGCGGCTGTCCATCCAGGCCGCGCACCGTGAGCGTGCCCTCCGACGCGCGCTTGCCGCCGTGGCGGTGCACCACCAGCGGGCCGGAGGCTGTCTCCAGCCACAGCTCGCCGCCGAAGAGCGCGCCCTCCGGTTCGTAGCGCTCCGGCTGGCCGCGCTTCTCGAAGCCGAACAGCACGCCGCGCAGGAACGCCAGCAGCGTGCTCTTGCCCGCCTCGTTGGGGCCGTACAGCAGCGTGAGCCCCGGCCCCGGCGTCCCCGAGTACCCGCGGAAGTGCCCGAAGCCGTCCACCTGGAAGCGGTTGATGCGCAGGCCCGGCTTCATGATGCCTCCTCGTGGAGTTGCTCCACGCCGCGCTGGCCCGCCTGCGCCACCAGCTCCGGCCGGGGCGTCTCCAGCGCATCCACGCCCAGCCGCTTGAGCCGCTGCCCCAGCGTCGTCAGGTCCTCGTCGTCCCACAGCGACGCGAGCGCCGCGTCGTCATGGGTCAGCGCCTGCGCCTCCTCCAACAGCGTGCCCAGGAAGCCGCCTCCGGCGCGCACCGCCTCCAGGTCCACCTCCGGCCGGCTGCCATCGCGCAGCGACTCCAGCAGCACCGGCGGATGCGCGCGTGCCAACCGCTCGCGCAGGTCCGACTCCAGCTGCGTCCTCGCTCCCGGCCGCACGAGCTCCCGATGCAGCGGGCCGCGTCCGGCCAGCGTGAGGCGCACCGCGTGCCCGTCGAAGTCCTCCGCGCAGCGTGACTCCACCACCTCCGTGGCCACTGCCTGAAGCATGTCCAGCGACGTGACACCCGCGAGCGGCACGTCCAGCCGGTGCCAGCGCACGCGGTCCACCGGTACGAAGCGCCTGCGCGCGACGCCGTCCTCCACGTCCACCACCACGCAGCCGCGCTCGCCCGTCTCGTGCACGTGCCGGCCCTGCGGGTTGCCCGGGTACACCGCCACGCCACCGCCGGGCAGCAGGTGCTCCGCGCGCGTGTGCACGTGGCCCAGGGCCCAGTAGTCCAGTCCTCCCGCCGCCAGGTCCGCGGCGGTGCAGGGCGCGTAGTTCGCGTGGCCCGCGTCGCCGCCCAGGTTCGCGTGCAACAGGCCCACGCTGAAGTGCTCGCCGGTGCGGCGGAATCTCGCGGACAGGTTCTCGCGCACCTCCACGTCCGGATAGGAAACGCCCTGCACGTGACACAGGCGCCGGCCCTCGCGTCGCACCTCCACGTCCTCCCACTCCGGACCGAACACCTTCACCGACGCGGGCAGACCCAGCGTGCCGGTGTCGCCGCTCAGCGGATCATGGTTGCCGTGCACGATGAAGGTCTGGATGCCCGCGCGGTCCAGCCGCGACAGCTCCGTGCGCAGCGCCAGCCGCGCGCGCACCGAGCGGTCCTTCACGTCGAACAGGTCCCCGGCCAGCAGCAGGAACGTCACGCGCTCGCGCAGGCACACGTCCACGATGCGCGCGAGTGCATGGAAGGTGGACTGCTGGAAGCGCTCCAGGAGCGGGCCGTGCGTGGCCACGCCCCGGAACGGAGTGTCCAGATGGAGATCCGCGGCGTGCACGAAGGAGAAGCGCATCGTGCGGGCACCGTACCCGAGTCCCGCCCTCCTCCCGATTTTCCACCCCCAGGTGGGATGCGCCGGTGGACACAGGGCATGCCCCTGGGTCCTATGGGAAGTCCACGGGTGAAAATCCGCCGCGTTGGATGCGCGTCCAGCCCTCTTGCGCTTCGCGCGAAGTCCCGCACGCACATCCTGCATTTCGCACGACGCGAGGGCCCGCACCTCTTCGCCAACCTCGCGGGGTTCCTGGAGTCCCGCGCGTTTCGCCCTCGGGTACGACGGCTGCAATCCGGCCCGGCCATGAGACCCGTCACCTCCTGGCTGCCCCACCTCCCATTCCTACCCGCGCTCGCCGTGCTGTTGCTCGCACCGCGCGCGCATGCGCATGCGCAGTCCGACGAGCGCCCCGCGCCGCTGGCCTTCGCGGACTTCTCCTGGCTGCCCGGCAACGCGGGCGCCAGCGAGAAGCCGCTCAGCTTCGGCCCGTTCACCGGCGAGTTCCGTCTGGATACGGCGTACCACTACAGCTTCAACCGCCCGCGGGACGACACGCTCTCCGGATCCAGTGAGGTGTTCCGCCACGGCGAGGTGCAGGTCACGCAGCTCGGCATCGGCGGGGACTTTCTCTACAAGAACGTCATGGGCCGCTTGATGACCCAGTTCGGCATGTACTCGCAGACCACGCCGCGCAACGACGCGAGCCCTACGCGTGGCCAGTGGAACCTGGACAACGCCTACCGCTACGTCTCCGAGGCCTACGGCGGCTACCACTTCGATGCGCTGCGAGGCATCAACCTGCAGGCCGGCATCTTCATGAGCTACATCGGCTTGTGGAGCTACTACAACGCGGACAACTGGACCTACCAGCCGTCCTACGTGTCGTCGAACACGCCGTGGTTCTTCAACGGCGTGCGCGCTCAAATCTTCGTCAGCGACACGCTCAAGATTGAGCCGTGGCTCGTGAACGGCTGGCAGTCGTATGGCCGCTTCAACGACGGCTACGGCGTGGGCGGGCAGGTGCTGTGGCGTCCCACGGGCTGGCTGTCGGTGGTGGGCAATCAGTATTACGGCTCGGACACGCTGGGGAATCCGGGCCGCACGCGCGTGCACACCGACGACAGCGTGATGGTGAAGTACCACGACGCGCCGGGCGGCTTCGTCAGCAAGGCGGCGGCGTCACTCACGCTCGACGCGGGCTGTGAGTTCGGCGGCGGCGTGGACTGCGGGTCGCAGTACTTCCTGGGGTTCATGGCGTACCACCGCGCATGGTTCCTCCAGGACCGGCTGGCGCTGACCGTGGGCGGTGGCGCCATCACCAACCCCGGGCGCTACCTGGTGCTGCTGCCGCCCATCAACGGGACGACCGCGGCCTCCGGCACGCCGTACTTCACCGCGAACCCGGGCGACCGCTACCGCGCCTGGGACTTCCAGGTGGCCGCGGACGTCATCCCCCAGCCGTTCATCACCTTCCGCGTGGAGTTCAACCACCGCGCCGCCAGCGTGCCCTACTTCTCCGGACGCGGAGGCGTCACGCCGCCCGGTGGCAACCAGGGCGCGCCGGGCTCGCTCGTGGACGGCTGGAGCCCCGACCTGGTGAAGACGGAGAGCCGCCTCACCGGCGCGTTGATGGTGAAGATTTGAGGAAGGGCGCGGGCGCGCCATCCGGTCACGCCCGCGCCGCCCCGAGGCTCAAGGCCTAGCGGGTAGGCTCGGGGACCGAGCCGGATCCGGTGTTGCCGCCGGTGGTGTCGTTCGAGCCACCGGAGCCCTCCATGCCGGAGCCAGGCTCCATGCCGGAGCCGCCCGTGCCTGAGTCGTAGCCGGATCCGCCCGTGCCTGAGTCGTAGCCGGATCCGCCCGTGCCCGCGTCGTAGCCGGCTCCGCCCGTGCCCTGATCCATCGTCGAACCTTCGCCCTGGCTCGGGCTCTGTTCATGCCCCGTGCCCATGCCAGGCTCGGTGCCCTGGGTGCCCTGGGTGCCCTGGGTGCCCTGGGTGCTTCCGGAGCCTCCCGTCCCGCCGCCCATGCTCTCCTGCGAGCGGTCCTTGCTCTGGCACCCGGTCAGGGCCATCGCGCCCGCCACCGCCCCCAGCACCATCCATCGCGTGAAACCCTTCATGCTCGACCCCCGTGTTGGTGTGACGAACCCAAGGCTGGGGGTGGGGCGACGCAGGGACATCGTCCGAGGGCTGCATGCCGCCAGGCCGCCCTCTCCTCGTGCCATGGGGCAGGGGCCCGCCAGGCCGCCTGCCCAGGGGCAATGGATCAAGCCTCGCGGCGCAGCACGAGCAGCGCGTACTCCAGCCCGCCATCCAGCAGGCCCTGTTGCAGCCACAGGTGCTCGCGGCGTGACTCGGCGCGCACGGCGTTGAGCGCGGCGCGCAGGCTGTGTGCGTCCGTGGGCGCGCGGGCCAGGTGCTCATGGACGCGCAGCTCCGAGCTCAGCGTCCAGAAGCCCACCGCTCGCGCGGACACGTCGTCATGCGCCTCCAGCTCCAGGCCCGCCTCGCGCGCGTCGGCGAGGAACGCGTTCACGCTGCCCAGGTGCCGGCTCCACGCGTTCTCGGAGGGATGCACGGCGTCGGGCCGCACCCAGAAGCAGTCCGCGATGGCGAGCACTCCGCCGGGCTTGAGCCGGGCGTGCATGCCGCGCAGCCACTCCGCGCGGGGCAGGGCGCAGGTGTTCTCCACGGCGATGACGGCGTCGTAGCACTCGCGGGGCCGGGGCGGCTCGCCCGTACACAGCCGGACCTGCACGTGCGCGCCCATGCCCGCCTCGTGCGCGAAGCGGCGCACCTGCTCCAGGTGCGTGGGCACGGTCACCATCGCCGTCACGCGCGCGCGGTGCTCCTGGGCCCAGTACAGCGCGCTGCCGCCCAGGACGCTGCCCACGTCGAGCACCTCGCCGCCATCAGGGAAGGGGCCCATGGCGCGCGCCAGCTCCACGAGCATCGCTTCCTGCGAGTCCCTCAGCCGCTCGCGCAGCTCCGGCCCCGGCGTGCCGGGCGGAGGCAGCCGGTCCACCAATCCCGTGTGGCAGTACACGCGGGGGTTCGTGCCCTGGCGGGCGAGTCCGCGCGCGGCGAGGGCTTCATGGTAGGCGCGCACGTCGAACGAGGTGAGCAGGACCGGGCCGCTGGACGGGGCCACCGCTTCATTCGCGGCGCGCCCGCGCGTCAGGGTCGTGGACGGCGTCGGAGTGAAGGCGCTGAGGGGCTTCATGGGTACTCCCGGGGCAGCAGGATGCGGAGCAGGGCGCCGCCTCCCGGTCCGTTGTGCCGGTGCAGCAGTCCTCCGCTGGCGCGGAGCAGGCACTCGCTGGTGTAGAGGCCCAGCCCCGTGCCCTGGGACTTGGTCGTGTAGAGCTCCTCCGCGGGCGCGTTGAGACGCTCCGGAGGGAAGCCGGGTCCGTCGTCCTCGATCTCCACCTCCAGGCGTCCGCTGAGCGGTTCGGTGCGTGCCCGGATGAAGACCCGGGAAGCACCCTGTTCGCCATTGCCCTCGCATGCGTTGACAACCAGGTTCTCCACCACCCGGCGCAGCGTGAGCGGCCCACCGCGCAGGAGCGCGCGAGGCGGCCGTGACATCTGCATCTCCACGTGGATGTCCACGTCGGGGAAGCGCAGGGACACCTGGGCCTGCACGGACTCCAGCACCAGCCCCAGGTCCACGGCCTCCGGCTCCGTGCCGGCGAAGCGGCGGCTCTTGGCGCGCACCTCCTTCACCATCTCCTGGAGCTGTCGAAGGCTGTCCTGGAGCTGGCGGGACTGGTCCTCGAAGCCGGTGCGCGCGAGCGCGCTACGCTGCGTGCCGAAGGCCTTCATCATGTCCGCGGCGGTGCCCGCGTCGTGCAGCACCTGGTCCATGCCCTGGTGGTGGCCGAGGATTTCCGCCATGGCCTGGGTGAGGCGGCCCACGTCGCGCTCCTGCTGCTCCACGAGCTGCGCGTGCACGGCGGCGCGCAGGCGGTCCGCGTCCGCGCGGGACTGGTCGTAGCGCATGGCGAGCGAGCCCAGGTACAGCTGCGCGACCAGCGCCGCGGGCCCCATGACGGCGAGGAGCAGCCCGTTCTGGGAGTGCCACGCCAGGGCCGCCGCGCCCAGCAGGGCCACGAGCGTGCCGACCATGAGGAAGGGCTCGCGCCAGGTCACCCGGTAGCGCCGGCCGTGCACCGCGGAGGTGCCGATGAGCAGCACGCCGAGGACGAGCGCCCCGCGAGGCGCGGCGAGCGCGGTGAGGCCCGCGAGGAAGAAGTGCTCCAGCGCCAGGCCCGGCAGCCACGCGAGCCAGCTCACGGCTCCCACGCGCCGGTGGCGTGCGTGCGCGCAGGCGAAGGCGACGCGGTGGACGGCGCCGGGCAGGAAGCACGCGAGCGCGGGCGTGAAGGGCACGGCGAAGAAGGAGTGGACGACGGGGGCCCAAGCGACGGCGCCCACGAGCGCGGAGCCCCGGAGGAGGTGGCCCGCGAGGGGGCGCACGCGCAGGGACGCGAGGAGCCGGCCCGCGTCCTGGGCGCGCATCCAATGGCGGAAGGCCGTCACTCCCTGGATGGAGGACAGGGGCAGGGCCTTCATGCGCGCGCTCCGGTGCCGGACCGCGACACGGCGGCGCGGGCTGGACGGTGCCCGGACGGATGCAGGTCTCCGCGATACGGACGCATGCTGGTCAACCCCCCGGCACCAGGCACAGCCCTCGGCACGGAGAAGCAAACGGCGGCGGAGCCCTCCCGGTCAAACCCGGGGGCACGAACATTGTTGGCCAGTCCTCCGTCCCTGTCTTCCCGGTCAGGGTGGGTGATGACTCCTGTCCGGAGCAACAGTGCTTGGGAGGACGTGAGGGGCGCGATAGAGGGGCGCCCCATGCGTGACAGAATCCAGACGGTGTTGCGGCAGCTGGCTCAGTCTCCCGAGTTGGAAGTGAGGTGGCTGCACACGTTGTCGCTGCTGGAGTTCATTGGGGCGCGGAAGATTTCGCGCACGGTGGCGGACCGGCACCCGTCGTTGGAGGTGCTGGGGCACCTGGCGGACGAGACGCGGCATGCATTCACGTTCAAGCAGCTGGCCTGTGAGGTGGCGGGCCGCGAGGACGTGACGGAGTTCCTGAGCGTGGGCGCGGCGTCGGCGTGGTTCCAGTCGTTGGACCGGCAGCTGGCGGAGTGGGTGACGGGCGTGACGGGGACGACGGACGTGTACCTGCACTACCTGCTCACCACGTCGGTGGTGGAGCGCCGGGCGATGGTGCTCTATCCGCTCTACAAGGCGGCCACGCGGCACGCGGTGGTGCGCGAGGAGCTGGGGCGCGTGGTGGTGGAGGAGCAGTCCCACCGCCGCGCCATCGAGGACGCGTGCACGGAGCGCCTGACGAAGGTGGGCACGACGCTGGAGCCCGCGCTCGCGCTGGAGGAGCGCCTGTTCGAGACGTTCCTCACCCAGCTGGAGAAGGACGTGGCCCAGGCGCTCGCCGGAGCCCAGGCGGCCTGAGCGGCCTGGATTGCATCTCCGGGGCGTGAGGACTAAGTGACTCACTTCCGAATCAGAAGTGAATCAGGAGTGCTCGCCATGTCCCACCGATTGCAACCCACCGTTTCCGACCCGGTCATGGAGCAGGTCCAACGGCTGCGGCGCGAGCTGGGTGGGGACGTCTCCGAGATCATCACCGAGGCCATCAGCCTGCTGGACAAGGTGGTGCTGGAGGCGCGCCGGGGCTCTCGGCTCGCCTTCGTGCCGCTCCAGCCCGGACAGCCCCTGCGCGAGTACAGCTCTCCGGCGCTGACCCGGCTGGAGTGGAAGGCGATGGACGAGGAGTCCATCGTCCTGCCCGCGAAGGACTTCGACCGGGTGGCCAAGGCGGTGGCTGCGCCCCCGAAGCCGTCGCGCGCGCTGCGCGAACTCTCCCGCCGCCGCCGTCGCGAGCGCCCTTGAGCCGCAAGCCACCCGTCATTCCCGCGCCGTTCACGGAAGCGCTGACCCGCGAGGACGCGGCCAGCGGCTTCCAGTGTGAGCACGAGGCGCTCAACCGCTTCTTCCGGCAGGACGCGGGCCAGAACCAGCGCCGCGACGTGAGCCGGACCTGGGTGCTGCGCCGTCCGGACACCCGGCTCGACTGGCCCCGCGTGCTCGGGTACTACACGCTCGCCGTGGGGCAGGTGTCGCGAGACGAAGCGCCGGAAGCCATCGTCAAGCGTCTGCCGCGCTATCCACTTCCTGCGGTCATCCTCGGAAGGCTCGCCCGGGACTCGCGCGTCAGGGGCGCGGGTGTGGGCGAGCAGTTGCTGGATGACGCGCACCGCCGGGCACTGGCCATCGGGGAGAACGCGGGCGTCGTGCTCGTCATCGTGGATGCGAAGGACGCGTTCGCGGCCCGCTTCTATTCGCGCTTCGGTTACCGGCCGCTCATCGGCGTCAGGCTCGGCGCGCCCGAGTGGCCCCAGCGGCTGTTCCAGCCCCTGAGCCACTTGCGTGCGTCCTTCGAGGACGACGCCTGAGTCGTCACTCCGGCGACGGGTCTTCTTCGCCGTCACCGACCGCGCTGGACAGCACCAGCTTCCCGCCCGTCCACGCGGCCTGGAGGTTCCTCGCGCGGCGGGCGCGCTTGCGGCTCAGCTCCACGCCCACCGCGTCCAGACCCAGCGCGTTGGCCACCGCGAGCGCGGTGCCGTGGCCGCAGAATGGATCCACCACCGTTCGCGTGCGCGTCTGCTCCAGGATGAAGCGGCACGCCACCAGGCACGCGTTGAGCCCCATGCCTCGCGTCCACGTCACCTCGCCGGGGTCCGGCAAGACGTCCGCCGTGGACTTCGCCGCGTCTGTCTTCAACCCCCGGCTGAAACACAGCAGGTGCGAGTACGCAGGCCTCCCGAACGTCACCGTCCCCGGCGTCCGGCGACACACCACCTTGTGCCAGAGCGTGTCGCACCCCGCGGCCTCCGCCGCCTTCGACACCAGGTAGCCCTTGTCCACCCACGCCCCGTCCTTCTTCACGTCGGACTGGTAGAACACCGCCACCCCGTCCGCCGGCACCCGCGACAACACCTTCGCCGCCGCCCCCACGAACCAGTCCTTCCACTGAGGCACCGTGAGCGAGGGGAACTCGGAGACGTCCGGCATCGACGCCACCATCGAGCACCCCTCCAACACCGGCCGCGCGTCCAGCCACTGTGTCTTATACACATCT
>NZ_RAWF01000276.1:0-12918 GCF_003612075.1 Corallococcus sp. CA041A | reverse complement strand
CGGTGGGGGCGGCGGTGGTGGGGGCCTGCGTGAGGAGCGTGAAGAGCAGGGATTCCAGCAACATGGCGTGCGCCTCCGGAGCGGGCACCCGGGGCGCCCGCAGGGTCCATCTATCGCATCCGGACGGACCCCGGGGGACCGGCATTCACCGCTGTGTGGCTTTGACCAGACGCTTCCGCTGCTTCACGCCCAGCAGGTAGAAGCGCTCGCGCAGCTCCTGGGCCTCCTCGGGGGACAGGTCCCCGGAGCTCCCCAGGTGCTCGTCCCGCCAGGCGATCGCCCGGGTGATGCTGGCGGACGCCGCCGCGGAGATGTTCAGGCTCTGGCTGAAGCCCTTCATGGGCACCCAGAAGGTGCCGTCCACGCCGTTGAGCACGTCGTCGCTCACGCCGTAGCGCTCGTTGCCGAACACCATGGCGAACTTCGTGTCGAAGCGCAGGCTGTAGAGGCTGGTGGCCCCCTCGCGCAGCGCCGACGCGTAGAGGCTGAAGCCCCGCCCCTTCAGGTGCTCGCGGCACTCCGCGAACGTCTTGTAGAGGTGCACGTCCAACCACTTGTCGCAGCCCTGGGCCACCCGCAGGTTGGGGATGAAGGGCGCTTCCGGGTTGATGACGACGTGCACCTCCTGCACGCCCATGGACTCGCAGGTGCGCAGCACCGCGGCCATGTTGAAGTTGTCCTCCAGCCGGTCGAGCACCACCACGAAGTTGCGCGTGCGCTGGCTGACGACGCGGTCGATCTTCTCCTTCCGCACGTCGAGCAGGAACTGCTCCGGCTCGACGACGTCGCGCTCGAACTTCTCGTAGCGGGGGCCTCCACCAGCCATCGGCTCAGCGCCTCCCGCCGGACTTCTTCGCGGCGGCCTTCTTCACCGGCGCCTTGCGCGCGGCCTTCTTCGCCACGGGCTTGCGCGAGGACTTCTTGGCCGGAGCCTTCTTGGCCGGGGCCTTCTTCGCGGCGGCCTTCTTGGCCGGGGCCTTCTTCGCGGCGGCCTTCTTGGCCGGAGCCTTCTTCGCGGCGGCCTTCTTCGCCGGAGCCTTCTTCGCGGCGGCCTTCTTCGCCGGAGCCTTCTTCGCGGCGGCCTTCTTCGCCGGAGCCTTGGAGGCGGACCTCGTCGTCGGCATCTCGACGTGGATCTTGTCGGTGCGGCCGGTGAAGAGCACCTCCGCCACCGCGTCCATCAGCGCCTGCATGCCCTCGCCCGTGGCGCAGGACACCGGGTATACGCGGATGCCCCGGCGACGCAGCGCCTCCGTGAAGGGCCCCAGGCGGTCGCGGCCCTCCGTCAGGTCCTGCTTGTTGGCGGCCACCACCTGCGGCTTGCCCGCCAGCTCCGCGCTGTACTTCTTCAACTCCGCGTTGAGGATGTTGAAGTCGGCCAGCGGCTTGCGGCCCTCGCCCTCGGCGCCCATGTCGATGAGGTGCACCAGCACCTTGCACCGCTCCACGTGGCGCAGGAACTGGTGACCCAGGCCCACGCCCTCGCTGGCGCCCTCGATGATGCCGGGGATGTCCGCCATCACGAAGGACAGGCTGTCCTTGTACTGGACCATGCCCAGGTTCGGCACCAGCGTGGTGAACGGGTAGTCCGCCACCTTCGGCCGCGCCCGGCTCACCCGCGAGATGAACGTGCTCTTGCCCGCGTTGGGGAAGCCCAGCAGGCCCACGTCCGCCAGCAGCTTCAGCTCCAGCCGCAGGGTGATCTCCTCACCCTTTCCGCCGTCCTGCGCGAAGCGCGGCGTCTGGCGCGTGGAGGTGGCGAAGTTCATGTTGCCCAGGCCGCCCCGGCCGCCCTTGGCCGCCACGAACTGCTGGCCCGGGTCGCTCAGGTCCACCAGCAGCTCGCCCGTCTGCTCGTTGCGGATCAGCGTGCCCACCGGCACCTGGAGCACCATGTCCTCGGCGCCATGGCCGTTGCAGTCGCTGCCCATGCCGTGCTCGCCGTTCTTGGCACGGTGGTGCTGCTGGTAGCGGTAGTCCAGGAGCGTGGTCAGCTGCGGGTTCGACACGAACACCACGGAGCCGCCATTGCCGCCGTCCCCGCCGTTGGGGCCGCCGCGCTCGATGAACTTCTCACGCCGGAAGGCCACCGCCCCGTTCCCGCCGTCTCCCGCCTTCACATAGATGCGTACTTCGTCGACGAACTTCATGGGGCGAACGCCCTCCTGGAAAAACACAAAGCGGGCCGTCCTCGCATCCACCCGTTCCCAACGGGAACAGAAGGACCGGGAACGACCCGCTCGGTAAGCCGTGCCCTGGGTCGCCCCAGGGCCACTGACTAGGCGCTCGCCTGCTCGGCGGCGGCCGGGTACACGGACACCTTCTTCTTGTCGCGGCCGAGGCGCTCGTACTTCACCACGCCGTCCACCGTCGAGAAGAGGGTGAAGTCGCGACCGAGCTTCACGTTCGTGCCCGGGTGGATGACCGTACCGACCTGGCGCACGAGGATGCTGCCCGCCGAGATCGTCTCACCGCCGTACACCTTCACGCCACGGTACTGCGGGTTGGAATCACGCCCGTTGCGCGAAGAACCCTGACCTTTTTTATGGGCCATGACACCTGCTCCTTGAAGTTCGTGTGGGGAATGCCCGGAAAGGCGATTAGCCGGAGATCGAGGTGACCTTCACCTCGGTGTACGACTGGCGGTGACCACGGCGACGGGTCCAGCCTTCCTTCTCCTTCCGGAAGTGCAGGACGCGGCGGTGCTTGTCCTGCGCCAGCACCTTGCCCACGACCTTCGCGCCCGCCACCGTCGGCTGGCCCACCTTCGGGCTCTCAGAGCCGCCCAGCAGGAGGACCTCGGTGAACGAGACCTCAGCGCCGATATCACCGGAGATCTTCTCGATCCGGACAACGTCGCCCTCGGCGACGCGGTACTGCTTTCCGCCCGTGCGAATGACTGCGTACATCGTCGAACCCCTGTCAGCTTCGGGTTGGTTCAACCCATGGAATCCAACGCGCATTTCGGACGGAGGACCGGCCGGCGCGCTAAAAGACGGCGGGACTTACGAGAATCCTGGGGGGTAGTCAAGGCAGTTGGCGGATCAGCCCGCCTCCAGCCCCCTATTTGCTTTTGAATAGAATTCCCGGAATAAAGTCCACTGGACCGCAACGGAGCGCTCGCTAGGATGCGCGCCGCTTGCTTTCCACCTGTGCCTGTACCTCATCCCTGAGGGGGAGAACCATCATGAAGAAGATCCTGTTCGGTCTGGCCGCCATGGCTTCGCTCACGCTCACCGCCTGCGGTAGCGACTACTGCGATCGCAACGAGGACCTCGCCAAGGACCTGTCCTCCAAGTTCGAGGAGTGTGGCTTCGACACCAGCGCCACCCCGGACGAGCCGACGGACGCGGAGCGCGACGCCTGTAAGGAGGCCCTCGCGGACTGCTCCGACGACGACAAGGAGAAGCTGGACGCGGTCCTGGACTGCATCGACAGCGTCAAGAGCTGCTCCGACAAGTCCACCACCGAGCAGACCCGCATCCTCTCGGACCTCGTGGCCTGCTCCACGAAGGGCGGCACCGTGAGCGCGGCCTGCGCGGCCTCCATCAGCGCGGACTGATCGCCTCATCCCGCGGCGCTCGCCGCGGGCTTCAGGGCCCGGTTCCCTCCCCAGGGAATCGGGCTCTTTCATTTCGGGCACCCGGCAGGCGAGCCCCCAGCGCCCGGTCCACCACCCGGCGGCGCTGCTGGTACTCCCACTCCAGGGGGTCCAGCTCCAGTCCCCGCTCGTAGGACTCCAGGGCCCGCTGGAGCTGGCCGTCGCGCTCCAGCGCGTTGCCCGTGAGGAAGTGCACCCGCGCGGTGCCCACCGCCCGGGGCTGCTCGGCCAGGTACTCCCGGTGAAGCGCGTCCGTCTGGACCGCGGTGAGGCCCGCCTCCAGGCACCGCGCCACGCCCCGGGCATTGCCCAGCCGGGCGTCGTAGCGGGCCCGGCGCAACGGCATGCCCAGGGTGTCGCCCGCGTCCCTCACGCGGATCAGCATGGACTCCAGGCGCGAGCGCTGCCCGCGCGACAGGGGCCGCTGCCGCAGCGCGGACAGGGCGGCCCACAGCTCCCGCGCGCGCTCCCGCGCGGACTCCAGCTCCGCGTCCGGCGAGAGCCCCAGCACCGTGTAGTGGGTGCCCTCCCCCGCCAGCTGTCCGCGCCACATGGCCAGGACGCGCTCGGCCTCTGCGTCGTCCGGGAGCTCCCGGGGCGCGGGGAGCGGAGAGGCCGTGGCGCCCGCGAGGTGCTGCTCCACGCGGGCCTTCAGCGCGGCGGACGGCGCGACGAACTGCACGCCGAAGCCCGGGCGCATGCTCCAGGCCTGGGCCTGCTCGGGCGAGACGTGGCGCACCACCTCGCACGTGACGGACAGCGGCCCCGTGGACAGCGGCAGCACCACCTGGACCTGGGCGAACAGCGGGGGCAGCTCCCCCGTCGCGTGCAGGAACACGCCACCGCGCGACAGGTCCGACCCCGTGAAGACCCGGGGCTGCGCGCCCGGCTGCAGCACCACCTGCACGGGCACCGGGAGCGTCTTCCCCCCGGACGCGCCCGGCGGGGCCAGCGGAGGGGTGCGCCGGGGGCCGGTGACGGGAGTTCCCGGGGAGGCCCCTCCCTGCACGGGACGGGGACCGCCCACGGCCGCGCGCGGCGACGGGGGCCTCGTGGCGAGGGCCTGCTCCAACGCGGCCCGCAGCGCGAGCGCGTGGGGGAAGCGTTCCTCCGGCGTCTTCGCCAGCGCGCGCAGCACCACCGCCTCCAGCGCGGGTGGCACCGAAGGGCAGATGGAGCGAAGGGATGGGGGCGTGCGCGTCTGGTGCGCCACGAGCTGGGCGGTGAGCCCCTCGTCGGGGAAGGGCAGCCGCCCGGTGAGCAGCTGGTAGGCGATGACGCCCACCGCGTACAGGTCCGCGCGGCCGTCCAGGCGCCGGCTCAGGGACTGCTCCGGGGCCATGTACTCCGGCGTGCCCACGATGATGCCCGCCACCGTCTCCGGCATGCTCGCGTCCACCAGCTTCGCGATGCCGAAGTCGAGCACCTTCACGAACGGCATCCCCCGCCCGCGCTTCACCAGGAAGATGTTGTCCGGCTTCAGGTCGCGGTGGACGATGCCCCGCGCGTGCGCCGCATGCAGCGCGTCACACACCTGCATCAGCATGGGCACCACCGCCCCGGCCGACAGGGGCGTCCCCACCCACGCCGACAGGGGCGCCCCCTCCAGGAACTCCATGATGAGGTACGGCCGGGGCGCCGAGGCGTTGAGGTCGAAGATGCTGACGATGTTCTCGTGCCCGATGAGGTTCACCGCCCGGGCCTCGGCGTGGAAGCGCTGCACCAGCTCCGGGTAGCGCGTCAGGTGTTCGTGCAGCACCTTCACCGCCACGCGGCTGCCAATGGACACGTGCTCCGCCAGGTAGACGGACCCCATGCCTCCCCGGCCCACCCGGCGCACCAGCCGGAAGCTGCCCATCTGGGTCCCCACCAGCGGGTCCACCTCGTCCGCCACGGCCACGGCCGCCGGCGGCTCCACGGCCTTGCCCTGGCCGCCCCCCGCCTCCCGGACGAGCGTGTCGCACGACGTCCCCTCGCCATGTCCCCGCCCGCACGCTGAACACGTGCGCTCGTTCCTCGCGACTTCGGCCATACCGCGCCCCCCTGGCCAATTCCCTGCCCAATCTGCACATCCCGGAAGCCCGGCATCCACTGCCGCCAAGGGTGGGTGTCGCAAAGTGAGGAGGGTCCCCCGCCCTTGGGCCGGGGTGACGGTTGGGCGGCGGACTGCGACGTGTCAGGAAGGTGTCACGCGGATAGGATGCGCGCATGTCCCGCTCGGCCCGACGCATCCCCACCGTGAACCTGTCCCACTACCGCTCCGGCACTCCCGAGGAGCGGGCTCGCTTCGTCCAGGTGTTTGGCGACGCGCTCAAGGAGTTCGGCTTCGTGACCGTGGAGGGCCACGGCGTCGAGGACGCGCTCATCCGCCGCACGTACGCGGACGTGGAGCGCTTCTTCCAGCTGCCGGAGTCCACCAAGACGCGCTACGCGGTGCCGGAGCGTCCGGGGCAGCGGGGCTTCATGGCGTTCGGCCAGGAGCACGCGAAGAACCGCAAGGTGGGGGACCTGAAGGAGTTCTGGCACGTGGGCCGCGAGCTGCCCGTGGGCCACCCGTACCGCGACGACTACGGCGCCAACGTCTGGCCGGAGGAGGTGCCCACCTTCCGTGAGCACACGCTGACGCTCTACCGGGAGCTGGACGACGCGGCGACGGTGATGCTCCAGGCGTTGGCGGACTACCTGGGCATCGCGCGCAACACGTTCAGCGACATGACGGTGGACGGCAACTCCGTGCTGCGACTCATCCACTACCCGCCGCTGAAGGACCGCTTCATCCCGGGCGCGGTGCGCGCCGCGGAGCACGAGGACATCAACTTCATCACGCTCCTGTGCGAGGGCACGGCCGGCGGCCTGGAGCTGCTCACGCGCGACGGCGAGTGGATTCCGGTGGACACGCTGCGCGGGCAGATTGTCGTGGACTCGGGCGACATGCTCAGCCGGGTGATGAACGGCGTCATCCCGTCCACGACGCACCGGGTGGTGAACCCGCCCAGCACGGAGCAGGACACCGTGCGCTACTCGATGCCCTTCTTCGTGCACCCGTTCTCCGACTGCATCCTGAAGCCGCTGCCGCAGACGGAGACGCCGGACAACCCCGCGCGCCACCCGCCCATCACCGCGGACGCGTTCCTCAAGCAGCGCCTGCGCGAGCTGGGCTTCCTCAAGTAGCCCCCGCGCGGGTGAGCAACTCCGCCATGTGCACGCGGAAGTGGCGAGTCCCTTCCGCGCCATGGAGCCAGGGCCCCCGGCCCTTGAGCCACGAGGGCTGCCACGCACGGCCCGTCTCGTCCGTGAGGACGACACGGGTCAGCGGGGCCAGGCGCTGCTCGCCCCGGTAGTACAGCCGGTAGAGCTGGAGCAGCGTCTTGTCGTCGTAACACCCGCCGAACAGCACGTGCGTGTCACTGACGGCGATGGCGCGTGCGCCATGCACCGGGGAGGACCAGACCGTGGAGGGCTCTCCCGGCCTCATGCGCACGAGCGGGAAGTCCGTGTAGCTGTAGAACCAGGTCTCCCGCTCCGAAGCGACGTTGAGCGCGTAGCACTCCAGGATGCTCTGCCCCAGGCCGAGCGCCATCTGCACACCACTCTCCTGCCGCTGCCCCAGCGCATCGAAGCGCTCCAGGCCCTCGGCGCCGACGGGCGACCGTGACCCATCGCCGCCCCGGGTCAGGCTGCCGATGACGCCTTCGTCGAAGTAGCTGACCCAGACCTGTCCGTCGGACGTCGTCTGCACGTCCTCGATGCCGTCCCCCAGGGTCAGCTCCCGCAGCAATGTGCCTTCCGGCGAGTAGACGTGGGCGTTGCGTTCGTATCCCGTCTCCGAGTGGTAACGGCAACGCCCGTTCACGAGCAGCACCTCGCCATCGGGAAGCGGCTGGATGTAGTGGAAGTCCGGGGCACCGCGAGGCAGCGTGAAGCGCTCCCAGGTGTCCCAACCGTCCGCGAAGTGGAGGACCTCGTCGCCCTCACCTCCCGCGTCCGCGAGCCACCACACGGTGTTGTCGGGTGCCACGCCCAGGGCCTTCACGTTCCGTCCCGCGAGCGCCTCCGCCGCGTCGACGAACGGGTGCACTTCGACGTGGAGTGTCCTCTTCATGCGCATCACGGCCTCCGGGCACGGCCTCGACGGCGGCACTCCCGGAACCTGACGGTCCATCGCCGCGAGGCTCGCTCGGCATGGGGGTGGGTGCCATCCTCGGGACACCGTGACCACCTCCCTCGACCTGTTCGCCATCCAGCCACGCGTCACGCTCGACGACTATGCCTCGCAGGAGACGTTCGCCTCGCACCATCGGGCGCTCGCTGCACGGGCGGACGCGCTGCGTCCCCGGGACGCCTCGGGCCGGCCGTTGAACCCCGCGCTCGCTGTCTGGCCGGAGATGGTGGGCGCGGCGCTGGGACTGATGGGGCACCTGTCACGCGTGCGCCGCCGCAAGACGACGAACGGTGCCCTGACGCGCGTGGCTCTCGCGGAGTGGCTCGGCATGTTCCGCACGTGGAGCGCCTTCCATCCACCGACGATGGAGGAGTGTCTCTACGCCACGGTGGCGCCCCGCGTGCACCGCGCGATGTACGAGACCTTCTCCGGCATCGCGCGCGACTTCGGCCTGTGGGTGGTGGCCGGAAGCGCGCTGCTGCCCACGAACCGCCTGGGCCCGGACACCCCTGAGTACGAGCCCGCGGGAGCGCGCACCTTCAACACCAGCTACACGTTCTCACCGGACGGACACTGCGTGGCCGTCACGCGCAAGGTGAACCTGGTGCCCACGCAGGAAGACGTGCTGCACCTGAGCCCGGGCCGTCCGGAGGACCTGCCCGTGCTGGACACGCCGTTCGGGAAGCTGGGGACGCTCGTCTGCTACGACGGCTTCCACGAACCCCACACGTCCGGCGAACCCTATTTCGTGCCCTGCGCGCAGTACCTGGACGCGCTGGGCGTGGAGGTGCTCGCGCAGCCCTCCGCCAACGCCTGGAGCTGGGACGCGCCCTGGGCCTTTAACGCGCCCGGTGAGACGCAACTGCGCAGCGAGCAGTGGTTCAACGAGGGCCTCTTCACGCAGCTGCGCACCCTGAAGCGCGTGCGCTACGCGGTGAACCCGCAGCTCACCGGTGGCTTCTTCGACAACACCTTCGAGGCGCCCTCGCTCATCCTGGAGCGCCGGGGGCCGGACGACGTGCACGTGCTCGCCCGGTCCGCGGATCCACGCGGAGAGGACGTGCTCCACGTCACGGTGTCTCGCTAGCCAGCGGCACGAGCCGCGCGTCATCCTCCAGGACGAACTTGAGCGTGGGGCCACGCTCCTCCGGCTTCCATCCCAGGTCCCGCGCCATCACGATGACCCGCGCCACCAGGTCGGGGCCCACGTCGCGAGTCACGAGTCCGGTCATGTCGCCGTCGTCGACGTGGAGCCACGGATCATCGTGGCGGACACGGACGTGCAACGCCTGCCGGGTGGACTCGGCCCACACGACCGTGAGCAGCCGCCAGCCCGTTCCCTCCGGTGCGTCCCGCCGCCCCCGAAGGCTCCAGCGGTACGAGACACCGTTCACCGTCAGGAGCCGGGCCACGAGCGCCCTACTCGCCCAGCTTCTTCTTGAGCAGCTCGTTGACGAGGCCGGGGTTGCCCTTGCCCTTCATGGCCTTCATCACCTGGCCCACGAAGAAGCCGTACACGCTCTTCTTGCCGGCCTTGTACTTCTCCACCTCGCCCGCGTTCTTCGCGAGGATGTCGTCCACCACCGCCTCCACGGCGCCCACATCACTGACCTGCGCGAGCCCCTTCTCCGCGATGATGTCCGCGGGCTGGCGGCCCGTGCGGAACATCTCCCCGAGCACGTCCTTCCCCGCGTTCGCGGACACCGTGCCCTTCTCCACCGTGGCCAGCAGCTCGCCCAGCTGCGCCGGGGTGAAGCGCAGCGCGGAGATGGGCGTGCCCTCCTCCTTGAGCAGGCGGCTCAGCTCACCCAGGAACCAGTTGGAGAGCTTCTTCGCGTCGGAGACGTGCTTCGCGCAGGCCTCGAAGAAGTCCGCCAGCGGGCGCTCGGCGGTGAGGATGCGCGCGTCGTAGACCGGCAAGCCGTACTCGCTCATGAAGCGCGTGCGCTTCGCACGAGGCAATTCCGGCAGCGACTGCCGCTGCGAGTCCCGCAGCGCGTCCGACACGAGGAGCGGCGGCAGGTCCGGCTCCGGGAAGTAGCGGTAGTCGTGCGCGTCCTCCTTGGAGCGCATGGACCGGGTGACGCCCTTGTTCACGTCCCAGAGGCGCGTCTCCTGGTCCACCTTGCCGCCGGACTCGAGGACGTCCACCTGCCGCGCGGCCTCGTACTCGATGGCCTGCTTGAGGAAGCGGAACGAGTTGAGGTTCTTCAACTCACACCGCTGCCCGTACGTGGTGGAGCCCTTGGGCATCACCGACACGTTGGCGTCGCAGCGGAAGCTGCCTTCCTCCAGGTTGCCGTCGTTGACGCCCAGGTACACCAGCACGTCGCGCAGCACCTTGAGGTACTCCACCGCCTCGTCGGCATCGCGCAGGTCCGGCTCGCTGACGATCTCCATCAGCGGCACGCCCGCGCGGTTCAGGTCCACCAGGCTCTGCCCCGCGGACGCGGCCGCGTCGTGCACGCTCTTGCCCGCGTCCTCCTCCAGGTGGATGCGCCGCACGCGCACCGTCTTCTCACCCGAGGGCGTGTCGATGACCAGCTCGCCCCACTCGCAGATGGGCTGATCGTACTGGGTGATTTGATAGCCCTTGGGCAGGTCCGGATAGAAGTAGTTCTTCCGGCTCCACACGCTCGTGGCCTTCACCGTGCACCCGAGCGCCAGGCCCGTGCGCACCGCGTACTCCACCACGCGCTGGTTGAGCACCGGCAGCACGCCGGGCATGCCCAGGCACACCGGACAGGTGTGGTGGTTGGGCTCGGCGCCGAACGCGGTGGAGCAGCCGCAGAAGATTTTCGACTGCGTGAGCAGCTGCGCGTGGACCTCGAGGCCGATGACCGTCTGGAAGTCGCTCAGGGGCATGGCGGTGTCACCCTTGTGTCGCGCCCGCTAGACGGGGGCGGCGCGGCGGAAGAAGTCGTGCTCGCGCTCGAACGCGCGGGCGATGCGGAGCAGGCGGGCCTCGTCGAAGGGGCGCCCCAACAGCTGCATGCCGATGGGCAGCCCCGCCTGTGTGAAGCCGCACGGCACGGACAGGCCGGGCAGGCCCGCCAGGTTGCACGGCAGCGTGTAGACGTCCATCAGGTACATGGACAGCGGGTCGTCCACCTTCGCGCCCAGCTTGAACGCCGGCACCGGCGACGTGGGCGACACGATGGCGTCCACCTGCTGGAACACCTTCGTGAAGTCCTCGCGGATGAGCGTGCGGACCTTCTGCGCGCGCAGGTAGTACGCGTCGTAGTAGCCGGCGGACAGCGCGTAGGTGCCCAGCATGATGCGGCGCTTCACCTCCGCGCCGAAGCCCTGCCCCCGCGTCTGCGTGTACAGCTCCTTGAGCCCGCGCGCGTCCTTCGCCCGCTGCCCGTAGCGGATGCCGTCGTAGCGGGCCAGGTTGCTGGACGCTTCCGAAGAGGCCAGCAGGTAGTACGTCGCCAGCGCGTACTTCGTGTGCGGCAGGGACACGTCCACCAGCGTCGCGCCCAGCTTCTCCAGCTCCTCCAGCGACGCGCGCAGCGTGCCCGCCACCTCCGGGTCCATGCCCTCCGCGAAGTACTCGCGAGGCACGCCCAGCTTGAGGCCCCGCACCCCGTCCTCCAGCCCCGTGAGGCAGTCCGGCGTCTCCACGTCCGCGGAGGTGGAGTCCAGCGGATCATGCCGCGCGATGAGCTGGAAGAGCGCCGCGGTGTCCCCCACCGTGCGAGCCATGGGGCCCGGCTGATCCAACGACGAGGCGAAGGCGATGACGCCGTAGCGAGACACCCGTCCATACGTGGGCTTGAGCCCCACGGTGTTGGTGAGCGCCGCGGGCTGGCGGATGGAGCCGCCCGTGTCGGTGCCCAGCGCGCCGAACACCTCGCGCGCCGCCACCGCCGCCGCAGAGCCACCGGACGAACCGCCCGGCGTGCGCGTCAGGTCCCATGGGTTGTGGGTGGGGAAGTACGCGCTCGATTCGTTGGACGAGCCCATGGCGAACTCGTCCATGTTCAGCTTGCCCACGAGCGGCAAGCCCGCCTCTTTCAGCAGGCGCACCACGGTGGCGTCGTAGGGCGGGACGAAACCCTCCAGGACGCGCGAGGCGCAGGTGGTCTCCACGCCCTCCGTGAGGAAGATGTCCTTGAGGCCCACGGGCACGCCGTCCAGCGCGCTCAGCGGGCTGCCCGCCTTGCGGCGCGCGTCACTGGCCTCGGCGGACTTCAGCGCCCCGGGCTCGTCCACGCGCAGGAAGGCGCGCACCTTCGGGTCCACCTGGGCGATGCGCTGGAGGCTCGCCTGGGTGGCCTCCACGGAGGACACCTCGCGCGAAGCCAGCTTCGCCGCCAGCTCCAGCATCGACAGGTCGGTGAGCGACGACATGGCGGGCTACTCCAGGATCTTCGGGACCGCGAAGGCAGTGCCCACCTTCGCCGGAGCGTTGGCGAGCCCTGCTTCCGGGGGCAGTGACGGACGCAGCACGTCCTCGCGCAACAGCGAGGACGCGAGCGTCGCGTGGGAGGTGGGCTCCACCTGGCTTACGTCGAGCGCTTCCAGCTCCGCCACCGCGTCCAGGACCGCGGACAGCTGGGTGGCGTAGCGCTCCTCCTCTTGCGGCGTCAGCGACAGCCGCGCCAGGGTGGCCACGTGCCGGACCTGCTCGAGCGTGAGGGCCATGGTGAAGCCTCCTCCGGACTTCGCGGTGCTACGGGGACGGCGGCGTGCGCTTGAACAGGTTGAGGACGGCGTTCATCACCTTGCCGCTGCCCTCGTGGCCGTGCTGCTTGATGACCTGCTCCAGCTCGCCCGCGTCCAGCCAGACACCGTGGCAGTTGAAGCAGCTCTCCAGCTCCACGTCGCCCTGCTTCAGCGTCTGCAGGTCCATGCCGCACTTGGGACACTTCATGTAGTGCAGCTGCTTGAGCGACTCGCGCTGCTGGGCGGCCATCTCCTTGGACTGCTCAAGGGCCAGCTTGCGCTTGGCTTCAATCTCCTCGCGCGCGAAGTAGTCGTCTTCGTTGTGGGAGGGCTTGTCGGGGCTCAGGTCGGACATGGTCTCGGGTTCTCCTTGGCGGCAGGCACCATACCCTCTCGCCACGGGGACGCGCCCGAAATGTAGGCCTTGTTCCGCCTCCTCGGAGCCCCCTTGGACGCCTGCCGGAAAATTGACCCCGCCCCCTCC
>NZ_RAWF01000275.1:0-12934 GCF_003612075.1 Corallococcus sp. CA041A | reverse complement strand
CCCCGGCCCCGACCGGAGCCCCGCCGCCCAAGAAGGGTGGCTTCGGCGCCGCGCTGTGGCGCTGGACGAAGCGGCTCCTGGTGCTGGGCGCCGTCGGGCTGGTGCTCATCATCGGCGTGTGCGTGGGCACGTACGTCTACTTCAGCCGCGACCTGCCCTCCGTGGAGTCGCTGCGCAACTACCAGCCGCCGCAGGTGACGAAGGTGACGTGCGCGGACGGCTCGCTCTGCGCGGAGTACGCGCTGGAGCGCCGCACGCTCGTCCGCATGGAGGACCTGCCCCCGCACGTGCGCAACGCGTTCCTCGCCGCCGAGGACGCGGACTTCTACAAGCACGAGGGCCTGGACCCCTTCGGCATCCTGCGCGCGGGCGTGAAGAACCTCATCCCCGGCAGCCGCAAGTCCGGCGCGTCCACGCTCACGCAGCAGGTCGTGAAGAACATGCTGCTCACGCCCGAGCGCAGCCTGGGCCGGAAGATCCGCGAGTGGATCCTCACCCCACGCCTGGAGCAGGCGCTCACGAAGGATCAGATCCTCAGCCTCTACATCAACGGCGTGTACTTCGGGCAGCGCCGCTACGGGCTGGAGGAGGCGGCGCTCTACTACTTCGGCAAGCACGCCAAGGACCTGACCGTGGGCGAGGCCGCCGTGCTCGCGGGCACCGTGCAGTCTCCCCACCGCATCAACCCGGTGGCAAACATCACCCGCGCCAAGGCGCGCCAGCGCTACGTGCTGGAGCAGATGGCGGGCCAGGGCTTCGTGCCGCGCGCGGTGGTGGACGCGGAGAAGGAGAAGCCCATCGTGCTCGCGCCGCGCAAGACGGTCAGCGCGGGCGCCTACTACGCGGAGGAGATCCGCCGCACGCTGATTGAACGCTACGGCGAGAAGACGGTGATGGAGGGCGGCCTGCGCGTGGACATCGCGCTCGTGCCCAAGCTCCAGACCACCGCCGAGCAGGCCGTGCGTGATGGACTGGAAGCCGTGGACCGGCGCCAGGGCTACCGGGGCGCACAGGGCAAGCTGGAGGAGGCGCAGTGGAAGCGCTACCGCGAGCTCATCGTCCAGCGCATCGAGGAGGCCGGCCGCCGGCAGAAGGACCAGGGCTACGTCGCGGACCTGGCGCCGCTGGCGCAGCCTCTCGCCGCCCCGGCTCCGGCGAAGACGCCCACCGCGCAGGAGGTGGAAGGCGCCGAGGAGCCGCGCCCCGCCGCCCTGGCCGCGGACACGGACTCGGAGGAAGAGGAGGCCCAGTCGCCGGAGCGTGCGCGCGTGGGCCAGGTCATCCTCAAGCCGATGGAGGAGGGGCTGCGCCTCACCGGCTACGTGACGGAGGTGGACACGAAGCGCAACGTGGCGCGCGTGGACCTGGTGGGCCGCACCGCGGAGGTGTCCTTCGATTCCACCACCTGGGCGCGGCAGAAGGGCAAGAAGGCGCCCAAGGACATCTCGGACGTGTTCACTCCCGGGGAGCTGGTGTTCGTGCGCGTGCTCAAGGCTCCTCCCGCGCCGGCCTTCGTGGAGGCCACGTTGGATCAGGTGCCCGTGGTGCAGGGCGGGCTCGTGGTCATCAACCCGGCCAACCGCAACGTGGTGGCCATGGTGGGCGGCTATGACGCGGAGCGCTCGTCGTTCAACCGCGCCACGCAGGCGAAGCGCCAGCCGGGTTCGTCCTTCAAGCCCTTCATCTACGGCGCGGCGCTGGCCAGTGGCCGCTTCACCCCGCTCTCCACGGTGAACGACGCGCCGGAGTCCATCCGCGACCCGTACACGGGCAAGACGTGGCGGCCCAAGAACTTCGACGGGCGCTTCGAGGGCCCCATGACGCTGCGCACGGCGCTGAGCAAGTCGAAGAACACGGTGTCCGTGCGGCTCATCGAGTCGGTCACGCCCGCGACCGCCATCGACTTCGCGCGCCGGGCCGGCATCCGCTCCGCGCTGCCGGAGAACCTCACGCTGGCCCTGGGCACCGGTGAGGTGACGATGCTGGAGGCCGTCAACGCATACGCCACGCTCCAGGCCAACGGCCGCTACGCGGAGCCGCTGACGCTCCTGCGCGTGCGCGACGCGAAGGGCACGGTGCTGGAGGAGCACCAGCCGGCCTTCGAGGAGACGCTTCCCCCGGCGGTGGCGTACCTCACGACGTCGCTGATGCGCAGCGTGGTGGAGGACGGCTCGGCGCGCGCGGTGCGGGAGCTGAACCGGCCCGCAGCGGGCAAGACGGGCACCACCAACGAGTCCAAGGACACGTGGTTCAACGGCTACACGATGGACTGGGTGGCCAGCGCGTGGGTGGGTTTCGATGACAACTCGCCCCTGGGCAGCAGCGAGACGGGTGGCCGGGCCGCGCTGCCCATGTGGCTCAACTTCATGCGGGTGGCGGAGGAAGGACTGCCCGCGCGCGACTTCGAGGTGCCTCCGGGCGTCACCCAGGTGCGCATCGACCCCGTCACCGGGCTGCTCGCGGGCAACGCCGTTCCGGGCCGGATGGAGCCCTACCTGGAGGGCACCCAGCCCACCGCCGAGGCCCCGCCGCCCGGACAGGTGACGCCGGACAACTACTTCCTGGAGGAAGGTGGCAAAAGGGGGCTGTGAGTCGCTCGCTCCTTCCGCTGGTCCTCGCGCTCGCGTTCGCCCTGCCCGCCCAGGCGGAGTCGGACGAAAGCGCGCCTCCCGCCTCCGCCCGGCTGGCCCTGGCCGTGGCCGACGCCATCCGCGGTGCACCCGCGGAGGCGCCCGTGGCGCTCTGCCTGTCCGGAAGCTCTCCGGAGTTGCGCCGGGCCTTCGGGACGCTGCTCGCCGCGCGGCTGTCCGCGATGAACCTGGGGCCGGTGGTGCTGGACGTTCCGCCCGAGCGCGCCGAGGCCGCCGCCCGCGAACAGGGAGCCCGCTCGCTGGCGCGGCTCACGCTGGACGTGGAGGGCGGCGAGTTGGTGGCACGGGGTGACGTGCTGGGCACGTGGGTGAACTTCTGGTCCGGCCGCACGCCCACGCGTCCACCGAAGCCCGCCGCCGCCGTGGCCGAGGGCGTGGAGGCCGATGCCGCGGTCCTGGCGTTGGCGGCGGTGGGGACGCCGTCCTCGGGAGTGACGGGCCCGGGTCCGCGGGAGCGGCGGCCGGTGAGGCTGCTGGGCGCGGTGTTCGCGAGGCTGGAGACGCCGCTGGCCGCGCTGGCGGCGGGCGACCTGGATGGCGATGGCCGCGATGAAGTGGCCGCGCTCACCGAGCACGAGGTGGTGGTGTTCGGCGCGGACGGGCGGGTGCTCGCGAGGCGGGAGCTGGAAGGGGCGTCGGCCACGGCTACGACGCGCGAACCCTTCGGAGCGCTGGCGGTGCTGACGGGGCCGCCTCGACTGGCGGTCTGGAGCACGCGGTATGCGCGCGGCGAGGTGCTGGTGCTGGACAAGGCGAAGGGGACACTGCGTCCGTCGGGGACGTTGGACGCAGCGCCGCTGGGGACGGCGGAGCGCGGGACGTTCGTGCCGGGACAGACGGTGTTCGCGCCCGAGGTCCGGCTGGCGGACGGGCGGAGTCTCACCGTGCCCGCGCCCTTCGGTACGGCGAGCTTCGCGGCGCCGCGCATGCTGTTCGTGCACGCGGACAGCTCGGCGTCGCTCTACACGCGTCCCGCATCCGCGCCGTTGAAGGTGTCCGGGCTGGGCGCGGGCAGCGCGCTGGGAGACCTGGATGGGGACGGGGTGCCGGAGCTGCTCACCACGTCACCTCAGCTCCAGCCGTCGCCAGACGTGTTGAGGGTGCTGTCGTTGAACTCCGACGCGCCACTGGCGCACGAGCCCCTGTGGCAGGGAGCGCTCCCGCCGGGCCGGGCGCTGTACGTGGTGACGGCGGACCTGGATGGTGACAAGCGCCGCGAAGTCATCGTGGGTTCGTGGAAGCCGGACGGCACGGGCGAGCTGTTCCTCCTGCGCCAGGGTGCACCGTGAAGAGGGCGCACAAGAGCCACGAAGTCCTGGTGAGGCAGTCGCGGTCCAGCGGCACGGGTGCACCATGATGAAGGCCCACAAGCGCCTCGAACTCCTGGTGATGGCGTCGCGGTCCAGCGGCACGGGCCATTCGGCCCCGCCTCGGCAGGTGGGCCGCGAAGCAGCGGCGGCGCCGCGGTATCGACAGGAGGGCGCAGTGAAGATGCGCTCCGCACTCGCGGGCCTCGTGTTGCTGTCCTCCACTCCGGCACTGTCGGCCAGCCGTCCGCGCTACGGCGGCGAGCTGCGGGTGGCGCACGCGGGGCCCCCTGAAATCGGGGAGCCCGCGCTCGCGGACACGCCGATGGAGGCCGCGCTGCTGGGCCTGCTGACCCGATCCGTGTGCCGCGTGGACACCGGCGGTCAGGTGCATCCAACCCTGGCGCGCGAACTGTCGCGCCCCGTACCGCAGGCCCTGCGCGTGGCGATGCCCTCCGCGGCCAGCGCGACCGCCGTGGCCCGCGCGTGGACACGGCTGTCCTCCACGGAGTCGCAGTCTCCGTACCGCGCGCTCCTGTATCCCCTGCGCGGCGAGGGCCGGCAGGTGACGTCCACCGGCGCCACGCTGGACCTGGCGCTGGCGTTTCCGTGGCCCGACCTGGAGCGCTCGCTGTGCCACCCTGCCCTCGCGACGCCGCCGTCGCCCGCGTCGGGACCGTTCAGTGCCGTGGGCCGGGGCGTGCTGGAGGCCCAGGTCGCGTGGCCCGAAGGCCGTCCGTACCTGGACCGGCTGGCGCTCACCGCCACGGATGAGCGGGGCCTCGCGCGGCTGTGGTCCGCGCGGCAGGTGCAGGTGGAGCTGGGCATACCGCCCGACGACAACACCCTCACGGGCGCCGCGCTGTACGCGACCTATCTGGCGTATTCGCCCCGGAAGGTGCCTGCTGACTTCCGCCAGGCGGTGGAGAGCGCCATCGACCGCGAGGACCTCACGCGCCTGTTCGTGAAGGGCCCCGCGGTGCCCATGGCGAACCTGCTGCCGCCCGCGTTGATGCCCCAGGGCCCCAGGCCCCGGCCCAATGCGCCTCCGGCGGGCGCGACCCGCAAGGTGACGCTCGTCTATGACGCAGCGCTGGCGGATCAACGCGCCGTGGCCGAGCGCATCCAGGTGAAGCTGCACGACCAGGGCTACACCGTCGCGCTGGAGCCCCAGTCGCGCGCCGCGCTGCGAAGCCGTCAGGCGAAGGGCGACTTCGAGCTGATGCTCAGCGCGTTCCTGCTGCCGCCCGTTCCCGGCCCCGCGCTGGCGGTGGTGCTGGAAGCTGGCGGCCGCCGCGACCTGCTCGGCGTGGAGCTGCCGCCCATCGGGGCCCTGACGGACGCCGGAGCCCGGGACGCGCGAAGCCGTGAACGGGCCCTGGCGCTCGCGCCCTCCGTGCCCCTCATCCCGCTGTACGCCCAGGGACTCGCGCTGCGCGTCGCGCCGGAGGTGACGGGGCTCGTGCTGGATGCCCAGGGCCTGCCCGTGCTCGAAGGCGCCTGGCTCGCCCCCGTCGAGGCCTCTGGCGGCGGAGGCCGGCCGTGAGCCCCATCCACGCGGCAGCTCCCAGGAAGGACCGGCCCGCATGCGCCTGAGGACCCGGCTCGCGCTCGCCTTCGCCCTCCTCGCGCTGGTGCCGCTGGCGGTCGTCGTTCCCCTGACGCTGACGCGCCTGCGCGACACGCTGTCGCGCGAACTCGACGCGCGCATGACGGCCGCCACCGCCTCCGCGCAGGAGTCCCTGGAGCGCTCCGCCGCCAACGCGCGCCGCGCCGTCGAGGAACTGGTGGAGAGCCCCGCCATGGAGGACCTCGTGCGCGACGCGCGCACCGCCCCCCTGCGCGTCATCCAGGCCAACACCGCCGAGGGCCTGATGAAGAGCCGCGGCCTCACCGTGCTCACGCTCTTCGACCGCAACGGCACCGTGCTGTCCTCCGGCCACCTGCCCGCCCGGCGCGGCGACCCGGACCCCGCCCTCTTCGCCGTGACGAAGGAGAAGTCCCCCAGGCCCGTGACCGTGCGCGTGGACGTGCGGGGTGACGCGGGCCTGCGCCAGGTCCCCGCGCTCGTCACCGCGCGCCCCGTGGACTACGGCGACGTGCGCCTGTGGGCCGTGGGCGGCGTGGTGCTGGACGACGGCCTGGCCCAGCACCTGGCCCGCCTCACGCAATCCGACGTGACGCTCCTGTCCGGCGGCACCCAGGTCGCGCACGCGGGCAGCGCGGCCCCGCCCACCGTGGAGCAGCTACTGTCGCTGGGCAACGCGGCCTCCGTGCGCCTCACCTTCAGCCGAGCCGCCGCACGCGAAGCCGAGGAGGGCGTCATGCGCGCGTTCCTCCTCCTCGCCGGCCTGGGCCTGGGCTTCGCGGCGCTCCTGGGCCTCCTGGTCTCGCGCTGGATGACGCGCCCCGTGGAGGCCCTCACCTCCGGCGCCCGCCGCGTGGCGGAAGGCGCGCTGGACGTCCAGGTGACGGCCCGGGCCACCGGCGAGGTGGGCGAGCTCGTCCGGACGTTCAACCACATGACGTCCGAGCTGAAGAACACCACCGAGCGCCTGATGGCCACCGAGCGCATCGCCGCGTGGCAGGAGGTCGCCCGGCGCCTGGCGCACGAAATCAAGAACCCCCTCACCCCCATCCGCATGTCGCTGGAGACGCTGATGGCCGCGCACGAGGCGCGCCACCCCAGCTTCCCCACCCTCTTCAAGGAGAGCGCGCGAGTGGTGCTGGAGGAGGTGGAGCGACTGCGGCGCATCGTGGACGAGTTCAGCCGCTTCGCGCGCCTGCCCAAGCCCCAGCTCGCCCCGGTGGACCTGGGCGAGCTGACCCAGAGCGTCCTGTCGCTGTACGCCGCGCCCCCCGAAGGCATCCAGATGGTCCCCACGCTCCAGACGGGCGTGGTGGCCCGCGCGGACCGGGACCAGCTCACCCAGGTGCTCGTCAACCTGGTGAAGAACGCGGAAGAAGCGATGACGGGCAAGGGCGGCGCGCTGCGCGTGCGCGTGAAGGGCACCGACGCGGACGCCATCGTCGAGGTGGAGGACGAAGGCCCCGGCATCCCCCTGGAGCACCGCGCCCGCATCTTCGAGCCCTACTTCACCACCAAGGACGGCGGCACCGGCCTGGGGCTCGCCATCGCCGCGCGCATCCTCCAGGAGCACGGCGGCCGCCTGGAGGTCGGCGGAGAGCCGGGCCAGGGCGCCCGCTTCAGCGTCGTGCTCCCCCGCGCGAGCTGACCCCCACGCAAGAAGGCCCGGCACCTCGTGGAAGAGGTCCCGGGCCTTCGGGCACCACACGGTGGAGCGCGGCCGTCAGTCCTTGACGGGCGTCGCCTTGAGGGCGGCCTTGCCCTCCTTCACGTAGACCTGGAAGCGCACCGTCTTGCACGCGTACTTCGTGACGAGCTGCTCCTTGTTCTTGCGCAGCTTCTGCACGAACTTGTCGTACGTCAGGCCGTCCGCCTGCTCACCGCAGCGCTCGCGCGTGGTGACGAACTCGCGGAAGACGTCCTGGAAGTGCTGCTCCTCCGACAGCGCCGCGGCCGCCGCGCCGTTGACGCCCGGCATGGGCAGCGGCACCGCGTTGGAGCGCGGAGCCGGCATCGGGATGGCCTCCGACGTGGGCCGGGTGCTGGCCTGGAGCAGCTCGCGCGGAATCGCCGCCACGCGCGTCGTCTCCGGGGACTCCGGATCCGAGGACTGCGCCGCCGCCAGCGCGAACGGATTGGCCGCCTGCTGGAGCGAGTACGCCGCCGTGGGCTGATCCTCGAAGGCGAACGCGGCGTGACGCGGCGCCGCCGGAGCAATGGGCTCGGCCGACGGGACCGGCTGCTCGAAGGGCATCGCGCCGCCATGGGCGTACGCCGGAGGCGGCGCGAACTGCTCCGCGGCCGGCGGCGGATAGGCCGAGGGCGGAGACGGGAACGGGAACGACTCCACCCCGGCGAACGGATCCGCCAGCGGAGCGGCGGCCGGAGGCGGCATCGCGAACGGAGCGGCGGCCGGAGGCGGCATCGCGAACGGATCCGCGGCCGGAGCCGGAGTGCCCGGGAAGGGGAACGCGTCCCCGAACGGATCCGCGGGAGCAGCGGCCGGCGGAGCGACCGAGGCGAACGGATTGGACAGGGGCTCCGCGTGAGCGGCCGACCCGAACGGGTTGGACGGGGGCTCCGCGTGCGCGCTCGACCCGAACGGATCCGCGGGAGCAGCGGCCACGGGCGCCACGGCGGCCGGAGCCGGCGGCGACGTGTTGGCCACGGGCTGCGCGGCGGGCGCGGACTGCTGCGCGGCCATCGCCGCGCCCCAGCCCAGCGTGTCCGAACCGCCCGACACGGTCTCCTCGCCGGAGTCCTTCTTGCTCCCGCCCATCAGCGCCGTCCACACCAGGCTCAGCACGAACAGGCCCGCGAGCGCGAGCAGCGCGGTGTGCTGGTACGCGGCCAGCGGAGCCAGCGTCGCCGCCGTGCCCGCGAGGACCACGACTTCATACGGCGTGCCCGTCAGCGCCTGGCGCGAGCCCACGAACAGCGGCGCCTGGCCGCCCATCGCGTCGCCATTGGTGAAGGCGGGCAGCTGCACCGGGCCCAGCGCCTGGAGCGAACCCGACTCCAGCACCGTGTCCTTCGCACCCACCGTCAGCCGGGGCAGCGAGCCCTCCAGCCGCGCCTTCTCCGCGCCAACGCCACCCACCACCTTGTCACCGCCCTGCACGAGCCCCACCGCGGCCGCGCCGGACGCATCCAGCGCGCCCTGCAGCGCGGCATCCGCGGCCAGGGGCACGCCCACCACCAGCGTCACCGCCGGAGCAGGAGTCCCCTCACCGCTCCACACGAGCGGCACGGACGCGAACACATGCGGCGCCCCGAAGGCGTCCACCACGGACGTGCCCGCCTTGGCGAGCGCCGCGACATCCAACGCCGCGGTGTCCGAGGAAGGCTCGGCGCCCGCGCGCGCGTGGAAGACCGCGTCGCCGGCCACCACCGCCACCACCGCGCCCTGGAGCTCCTGGGGCAGACCGGCTTCCGCGGCGGTGCGCAGCGCGCCGAAGCGCTCCGCGGTGAGCGGCAGCAGTCCGGCCGTCTCCTCCGCGTCCTTCGAACCGTAGCGGTCGCGCGGAGACTTCGGCGCGGGCGCGGGGGACAGCGCGCGCACGGCGGCGGCCATCTGGGGGCTGCCGGCGAGCTTCAGCGCCAGGGATTGTGCTTCCGCGCGGCGTGCATCCACGCGACGCGCGACCTCGCCGGTACCCGACGCGGCCTGGAGCGACGCACCTTCCACCGCGCGCGCACGCTGAGGCGCCGACAGCGTCGGGAGGTGAGCCAGGCCCAGTCCGAGGACCAGGAGTGCGAACAGCAGGAACTTGAGGCGGACCATCGCCGTCCTTTAGCCCAGGGGTGAGGGGTCCGCTTATAGCGTCCACCGTTCGACCCCAGCAAGGAACTGGCCCGAAGGAACCCGGGGGCCGGATGCCTGGCTGGCATCCGGAATTCCCGGGCCCTTCGTTCTGTCACACCCGATACAACCGGCCGCCTAGTAGTTCGTCGCGTCCGCGTTCAGGTCGTACGGCAGGCCGTTCGTCTTGACCTGGCGGCGGCGCTCCAGCGCGCGCTTGATGGCCTTCTCCAGGCGGTCACGCGTTGCGTCGATGGCCTGGAACAACGTCTCCGACGTCTCCGTCACGTGCACGGATTCCATTCCAGGCATGCGCACCGTGACCCGGCACTCCTTGTCCACGCCTCCCTTGGGCCCGTTGATGTCCACGAGCGCGATTTCGATCTCCGACGCCTCGTCCTCGGCGAACCGTTCGATATGCGCCACCAGATGCGTGTCCACGTACTGCTTCAGGTTGTCCGTCAGCCCCAGATGCACTCCCCGCAGCTGCACCTTCATGGATTCACCTCCGGGCACAAACATGGGCAGTCCCCCGCCCGCCCGTGAGGGGCTTTCGCAAGCCTTCCCGCCTGCCCTCCCCCGAAGCAGCCGGCCGGACGTCACCGCGCCCGGGACACGATGGACGAATCCCGCGCGGCACCGGGTTGCTCTAGTCGCATGGATGGCGAGCGAATCAAGGTCCTGCTGGTAGAGGACGACGGGGACAGCCGCGAGCTCCTGGCGGAGCTCCTGGAGGACGACTTCGAGGTCACCACCGCGTCGGACGGGGTGGCGGGCCTGAAGGCGTTCGAGGCCACGCACCCCGACGTCGTCGTGACAGATGAATCCCTGCCCGGAATGAACGGCACGGAGCTGGCGCAGCAGGTGAAGGAGCGCGAGCCCAGGGCCCGCGTCGTCCTGGTCTCCGGCTACGCGCAGGTGGAGGGCGCGGACTACTGCGATGCCGTGTTGCGAAAGCCCATCGACGTGGAGCGCCTGAGCCGCATGGTGGGCGAGCTGGGAGACGCGGCGCGGCACTGACGGAAATTCGCGCGGCGCACAGCCTGCCATCCGCGCGAGCCGTTCCTAACATTCCAGCCATCGCCCAGGAGGGCCCCATGAGGTACTGCGCACGGTGTGGCTCGGAGTATCAAGACAGTGTCGTGGACTGCACGGATTGCCCCAACCACCCACCGCTCGTGTCCGCGGAGGAGATGCACGAGCGGGGGCTGCCCCTGCCCCATGAGCTGGATCAACGCCGCTTCGTGAGGGCGGGCGTCGCGGACGATCCCGTGACGGCCCAGGTCTTCGTGGACGTGCTGGACGAGCACCGCATCCCGCTCATCGTGCGCCCCGGCCGCTCGGGCGTGGTGGACGAGCTGACCACGGGCAACCTGCTGCCCTGGTGGGAACTCCTGGTACCGGACACCGAGCAGGTCCGCGCCGCGCTGCTCCTGGAGGAGGAGAGAATCCAGACGCGCGTCTACGGGGACGAGGCCGGCCGCGCGGCGGAGGAAGAGGAGCTCGAGGACGAGCGGGCTCGCCAGGCGTCGACCGACAACAGCGCGCCCCCGGCGTACTAGCGGCCCACCGCCGTCAGGGCGAGCCCACGTCCGCGCTGCCTTGAGCGGGCGCGGGCTGGGACGCGAGCGTGGCGGGCGGACGCCGGGCCTCGAAGAGGCTCACGCCCGTCACCCTCCACTTGTCGTAGCGCGCGTTGCGGGCGAGGAACGTCTCCAGGTCCTCGTCCACCACGCGGTTGTAGCCGCCCCTGGACGCGTGGCGCAGGTACGTGCGCTTCTTCTTCTGCACCACGAAGCCCAGGTGGGTGATGCGCGTGGCCTTCAGCGGCAGGTCCTCGCGCATCACGACGAGGATGGTGCCGGAGGCCACGCCACGCGCGTGCTCGAGCACCTTGTCCAACGGAATCATGTCCAGGGTGAAGGTGCCCACGGGCTGGCGTTCGCTGGGCAGCTGCAGCGCCATGGACGACTTCGACTGCCAGGTGCGCGCGGTGAGCGTCTTGGTGACGGAGACGGTGTCCGCCTTCGCGTACCTGCGCGTCACGTCCACCAGCAGGCCCTTCTTGATGTTGTTGGGCAGCCACTGCGCTTCCATCAGGTGGTTGCGGTCCTCGTAGGTGGGCGTGCTCGCGTAGCGGATCCGCTCCAGCAGCGCCGGCACCTCCGGCTCGCCGCGCGCCAGGCCCAGGGCCAGCGACTCCTCCACGAAGGTGAGGCAGTCCACCGCGTCCAGGCGGAAGGTGGGGTCCGGGTCCACGCCCTGCCCTTCGCCCAGCGGCGACAGGACATAGGGCGTGTTGAGGAACTTCTCGCTCATGCCCAGCAGGCGCTCCGCCAGCGGGGACTCGGCCTTGTCGGCGATGAGGGCCGCGCGCTGCTCGGGCGTGAGCACGCTCCAGCCGTTCTCCCGCACGGGCGGAGCCACCGCCAGTTGCGCCGACGCGGGCACCGCGCGCGCAGGGGGCACCGGAGTCGGGGCCTGCTTCACGGGAGCCTGGGACAGGAGCGCGAGCGCGCAGACACCCCACATGCTCACGGCGCCACCCCGGCCTTGCGCAGGATGGCCTTGCGGCGGTCGTCCGCGAGCTGGAGCGTCTCCAACTCCTTCTCGTAGACGAGCTTCTCCTCCCCCTTGGCGTTCCACGACGCGAGCACCAGCCAGTCCAGCGACGCGGCATCGCCGCCCTGGTGCAGCAGGCGCGCGGCGGTGGCGGCCAGGGTGCGGTCCGCGTCATTCAAGAGCGGCGACAGCACGGGGCTGGCCTTCTTCGCCGGCACGCCCTCGAAGAGCACCAGCCCCTGGCGGCGCACGAACTTGTCCGTGTTGCCCAGGAGCTTCTGCGCGAAGGCGAAGCCCTCCGGGGCCCCCAGCCGGCACAGGCCCCGGGCCGCGGCGAAGCGCGTGCTCTCCGAATCGCTGTCCAGGTACGTCTTGAGCGCGGCCTTCTGCTTCGCGTCACCGGTGGCGCCCGCGGCCTCCAGCAGCGCCGCGCGGACCTCCAGCTCCTGCTCGTCCTTGGCGGCGGCCATCAGCGGCTTGCCCATCTTCGGGTTCTTGGACGCGCCCAGGGCCCGCGCGGCCTCGCGGCGCACGCCGCTGCTCTTGTCCTGGAGGAGCGGCAGCACGGCGGCGGTGTTGCGGCTGCCCAGCCGGGCCAGCCCCTGTGCCGCGTACATGCGCACGGTGCTGTCGCCATCCGACGCCAGCTTCGCCAGCGTGGACTCCCCCGTGCGCGCGCCCAGCGACGCCAGCAGCGCCACGAGGTTGCGGCGGGTGCGCTCCTCGTAGGTGGTGCGCAGAAGCGGGCCAATCTCCTCGGCCGCGTAGGCCTCCTGGCGCAGGAAGCGCAGGCGCGACGTGGCGGGAGGCACGGGGGCGCCGTTGGCCACCTGGGCGAGCACGGTGTCCGCCTCCGCCCGGCCCTGGGCCTTCTTGGACGCGGCCCCAGGGCCAGCGAGGCCGGTCAGGGGCAACAGCAGCACGACGAGCAGGGCACGGACGGACGGTGGACGCACAGGAGCGGAACGATGGCAAGCACGGCCCCCGCCGTCAAAGTCCACCCCTCCGCCCGGCCCCCTGCTTC
>NZ_RAWF01000274.1:0-12954 GCF_003612075.1 Corallococcus sp. CA041A | reverse complement strand
GCCCAGCGCGACCCCCAGGCCCACCCACGCCCGGACTGCCGTGAGCGAGGTGACGAGCTCGAAGGGGTGCAGCACGCTCAGGCCCGAGGGCAGGACGAGCAGCCGCGCGTGTTCCGCGAGCAGCGGCAGCGCATTGAACAGCGCGAGACCGGGAGGCACTGAAGCCCACCCCGAATTCACCATGGCGCCGCCCACGGCGTGCAGCCGCAGCGCCAGATAGACGGTGCCGGCGAGCACCAGCGGCCCGTAACGCCAGGCCCACTCGCGCTTGTGTTCAGCGGAAGGCGGCGCGCGGTCCACCAGCTCCCAGGCGAGCAGCATGCCGGGCAGCACGGCGGAGACCTCCTTGAAGAGGAGCGCCACCAGCCACAATCCCGCCCCCGCCACCGCGCGCACGGGCCGCAGCGGCCGGATGGCCACGCACGCCAGCATGCCCAGGCCCGCGGTCGTGGCGGCCACGTCCATGACCGCGCTCACCCACGCCACCGCTTCCACGTGCACCGGGTGGACGGCGAAGAGCAGCCCCGCGACCAGGCCAGCCCCCGGCCGCTGTCCGTCCAGCACGCGCCGGGCCAGGACCCAGACGAGCAGCGACGCGACCGTGTGCAGCAGCAGGGACATCAGGTGGTAGCCCCAGGGCGCGGTGCCCGCCACGCCGTGCACGGCCAGGAGCAGCACGTGGGTCATCGGCCGGTAGAACGCGGCGCTCGCGGAGGCGCTGGGAACGAAGCCGAAGAGTTGCTGGGTGAAGATGTCCCCCAGCGCCGCCGCCGAGCGGATCCACGGGTTGGCCTCCACGAGCACGTAGTCGTCGTAGACCAGTCCGCCCGTCAGTGCCGGCGCGTACACGGCGAGCGCCGCGAGCACCACGGCCACGGCCTGGAGTCCTTCGCGCGAAGGCCCGGCGGCGTGGGAGAGGGGAGGGGCGGAAGGCACGGAAGGGATCAAGAAGGAGGCTCCCACGGAGGCTGGGGCCACGATACCCGATGCCCCGGAGCGCCGAGGGGACACGAACCTGGCAGGCCAGCGGGCGTGTGGCGCGGGTGCCCGGAGGATGACCCACCGGCCCCCCGGCCAGGGGCGGGAGCGGAGTGGGTCGGTGGTAGGGTCCACCTCCTTTCGACCCATGGCCTCCACTCCCTTCCACGGTCCGCCTCCGCGCGCCTCCCTCCAGGTCCTCTGGGTGGTCCTCGCGGCGCTGCTCGTCCACGTTCCGGCGCTCGCGAATGGCTTCGTCTACGACGACGTTCCCCTGCTCCTGGAGAACCCCTGGCTGCGCTCCGTGGACGGGCTCCGCGCCGCGTTCAGCCACTCCCTCTTCGGCTTCGTCGACGACGGCGCGGACTCGGGGCTGGGCTCGGGCTACTACCGGCCGCTCGCGCACGTGACGTTCTGGCTGCTGCGGGCCGTCTTCGGGACCGCCCCCTGGGGCTACCACCTGCTGCTCATCCTTGCGCACGCGGGCGCGTCCGTCCTGGTGTGGCGGCTGCTGCGGACCTGCCTGCGCGGCGAGGGCGGGGAGGACGTGTCCGGGTGGGCGGCCTTCGCGGGAGCGCTCCTCTTCGCCCTGCATCCGGTCCACACGGAGGCGGTGGTGTGGGTGAGCGGCTGGATGGACTTGAGCGCCTGCCTCGCGCTGCTGATCACGGCGCGGTTGCTCGTGCCGGGCCCCGTGTCGTCCCCGCGCGCGTGGCTGGCCGCGCTGGCGTGGCTTGGGGGGCTGCTCCTCAAGGAGACGGCCATCGTGCTGCCGGTGCTGCTCGTTGTCCTTGAGTGGGGCACTGGCACGGCACCGGTGGGGTTCCGGGAGCGGCTGCGGCGTCATGGCCCCCTGGCCGTGGCGCTGGCGGTGTACGCCGCTCTCCGGCTGAGCGCGCTGGGGCTGGCCGCGCCCGCGGATCCGCGACGGCTGTCGAATGGAGGCGCGAGCCTGGCGGACGCGCTGGCGCTGGTGACGCGGTTCGGAGGCAAGCTCCTCTGGCCGCACCCGCTGGTGGCGGTGCCTCCCGCGTCATGGGTGCGCTCCCCGTGGGAGCCCGCGGTGCTTCTGGGGGGATTGTGCGTGATGGGCTTCCTGCTGCTGCTGGGCTGGGCGGTGCGAAGGCGCCAGGGCGCGGTCGTGACGGGGCTGTTCTGGCTGGCCGTGCCCCTGCTGCCCGTCCTGGCCCTCCAGTCGCGCGGCGTGGAGGCCTACGCGGAGCGCTACCTCTACCTGCCCTCGGTGGGGTTCGTGCTGCTCGTGGCGGTGGGGCTGCGGGCCCTGCTCGAGCGCTGGCCCGCGAGCGCCCGCGCGCTGACGCTCGCTTCTGGTGGGGTGCTGGCATCCTTCGCCCTGCTGACGCTCTTGCGCATCCCCGTGTGGCACGACGAGGTGTCCCTGTGGGAGACAACCGTGGAGCAGGTCCCCGAGCGTCCGTCAGCCCATGCGTGGCTGGGCGCGGCCTACCTGAACGTGCGGCGCGCACCGGAAGCGGTGCCCCACCTGGAGACCGCCGCGGCGGCGCTGCCCGGGAACTACCGCGTGCGCAGCGACCTGGCCGTCGCCTACGCGATGACCGGGCGCTTCCAGGACGCCGTGCGACAGCTGGAGGCGGCCATCCGGCTCAAGCCCCGGAGCGCCACCCCGCGCCACAACCTGGGCCTGACGCTGCGCAGGGCAGGGCAGTTGGACGCGGCGGTGGCGCGCTTCCGGGAGGCCCTCCAACTGGAGCCCGCCCGCGCGGACTCGCACCTGGAGCTGGGCCGCACGCTGTTGCAGCTGGGCCGGCCCCGCGAGGCCGAGGCCGCCCTCACGGAGGCGCTCCGCCTCAAGCCGGACCTGGAGGCCGCGCGCCGGGCGCTGGCGGCGGCCCGGTCCGCGCCGTCCACCGCGCAGCCCGGGCCGTGAGCTTCAGCGGAAGTCGCGCCGCTCGAAGATGAACATGGCCAGCGCGGTGAAGACCGCGGCCCACGCCGTCCCGTAGCCCACCGCGGACAGCAGGGTGGTCGCGTCGACGGGCAGCGCGTACGTGGCCTGGGGCTTGAAGTTCATCCGCTCCAGGTTGGGCAGCATGTAGAAGATGATGCGGCCCATCCAGCGGACCAGCTGGCTCTCCGAGTAGCTGGAGATTTCATACAGGTCCCCCGCCAGGTGCCCGGCGAAGTACAGGCCCGTCGTGCAGATGGAGGACACCGCGGGGCCGCAGAAGCTGGAGAAGAGGATGCCCGCGCTGCTGAGCACGAGCAGCTCGAACCACATCGCCCCGGCCGCCACCAGGTGCGTGGAGTGGATGGGCGTGCGGAACAGCAGCAGCTGGCTCAGGAAGATGAGCGTCATCGCCACCAGCACCACGCCCAGCGTCAGCATGGTGCCCGCCAGGCGCGCCAGGAGGAACTGCGTGCGCGACACCGGCTTGCTCACCATGAGGAAGATGGTGCGCCGCTCAATCTCCCGGCTCAGCAGGCCGCACGACAGGAAGATGGCGAGGAAGGCCAGGATGAGGCTCATCATCCCCAGGCCGAAGTCGGTCAGCACGCGGTCGAAGGTGGTGACCGTCACCTCCGTCACCAGCGTGGAGGACAACAGGACGATGACCGCGAACACGCCCACCACCACCGTCACGCGGTTGCGGCGCGCCTCGCGAAAACCGTTCCACATCATCGCGCTGAACGCGCTCACGTGTTGATCTCCCCGCCCACGCTCGTCGCGCGGCCCGAGTTCTTCAATGCGTCCATGAACAGCTGCTCCAGCGAGAACCGCGCCGGCTGGATGCGGTTCACCCGCCCGCCCGCGCCCAGCACCCCGCCCAGGAGCCGCTGGCTGTCCGCGTCCGACACCTGCAGGAGCACGCGCCCGTCCAGGGCCTGCGCGGACTCCAGCGTCACGCCCAGCTCCTTCACCTTCTCCAGGGGCAGGTTCTCCACCACCATCTCCACGGTGGGCACCTGCGCGGACACCAGCTCCTGCACGCTGCCTTCGCGCACGCGCCGCCCGCCCACCAGCACCGCCAGGCGGTCACACAGGGCCTCCACGTCCGGGATGATGTGGCTGCAGAACAGCACCGTCGTGCCGTGGTCCCGCTCGGCGAGGATGAGGTCGCGCATCTGCCGGCGGCCCAGCGGATCCAGGCCGCTCGTCGGCTCGTCCAGGATGAGCAGCTTCGGCCGTCCCACCAGCGCCTGCGCCAGCGCCACGCGCTGCACCATGCCCTTGGAGTAGCGGCGGATCTGCAGCTTCTCCGCGCCCGCCATCTCCACCGCGCCCATCACCTCCGTCACCCGCCGGTCCAGGTCCTGGCCGCTCAAGCCGGACAACTGTCCCGCCAGCGTCACGAACTCCCGCCCGGTGAGGTACTCGTAGGGCGCCGGGTTCTCCGGCAGGAAGCCCACCAGCCGCCGGGTGGCCGCGTGGTCCACCGGCTGCCCGTACAAGAGCGCGGTGCCGCCACTGGGCCGCACCAGGTTCATCAGGATCTTGATGGTGGTGGACTTGCCTGCACCGTTGGGACCGAGCAGGCCGTAGATCTGTCCGGGGCCCACCTGGAGATCCAGGCCCTGGAGCGCCCGCACGGTGCGGTTGAGCCAGAAGCCGACCTTGTACGTCTTGGACAGCCCCTGGGCCTGGATGGGAAGGGCTTCAGGGTGTGGTGTCTGCATTGGAACTCGTGCCCTCCGGGTGGGCGTTGGGGCGGATCCGCTTTCCGTCGGCGGTGCGCTCATCGTAGATGACTTGCAGGCGGAACTCCGAGGCCGAGGAGTACACCCGGCCGCCGTCTCCAATGAAGAAGCGGCCACCCAACGGATCCGCTGGCAGCCGGGTCATCCCTCCATCCTCCACCAGTGCTTCCAAGGTGGCGGGAGCGCGGCCGTGCCGGGTGCGGTAGCGCTCCACCTCCGCGTCCAACTGCTGGAGCACGCGCTCCTGGAGGATTTCCCGGACGCGGCGGTCGTAGGTCTGGCGCGTCTCTTCGTCCTCGGCGCCGTCGCGCATCATCACCGCCAGGGACAGGCCTGTGTCGAAATCGCCGGCCTGGGCATACAGCCGCGTGGCCAGCGCCGAGTACCAGGCCGGCGCATCCCTCCGGCGCGACAGCTCCGTGATGATGTCCGCCGCTTCCTTGTACTCGCGGTGGAAGAACATCAGGTTGTAGGCAAGCTGGAACCACGTACGCGAGTTCTCCGGCACGTTCCGGGTCCCCTTGCGCAGCAGCTTCGTGGACTCCTCCACGTTGGCGTACTGCTCACGTCCCAGGTGGATGGGGATGGTCGTCCCCGCGAACCAGTAGACCGTCGCGAACTTGGGATCCAGGTCCGTCGCCAGGTCCGCGTAGGCGTAGACGTCCCGGTAGTCCGTAGGGGTCCTGGATCTGCCGATGCGGTTGAGGGTGAGGATCCAGAAGTAGTCGGTCACCAGCCCCAGCTGTCCCCTGAAGACAGCGCGCAGCAGCCCGGGGCGCGGCAGGAGCGGCCGGTCGTTCACCCGGAGCGTCGGGGTAGGTGGGGCCGCCAGCAACACGACGCAGAGCAGGGCGGCGGGCAACAGCAGGGCAGGCAGCTTGCGCATGGGCTCCACGAAACGCCACGGGGTCCCCGGAGTGATCCCGGAGACCCCGCGTGCTGATCATGCCTCCTCGTTCAGACGGAAGCCAGTGACATCACGGGCAGCTGACGTCGTTGTACGCGTTGCCGGGCTCGCCACCGGAGACGGCGTCCTGGTCGTTGCCGCAGACGTCCGCCAGGGCGACGGTGGTCGCCGCGGAGGTGATGCCCCACGTGTCGGCGTTGTCGTCGTTGTCGACGTTACCGAAGGCCGTCGCGTTGAAATCGCAGGAGGGGCAGCTCGCGACACCGGGAATCACGCCGGCGGTGAGCGCCTGGGTGCCCGAGGACGGCTTGTTCTTGAAGCGGGCGATGTCCTGGCCGATGCAGCCGGTGGTGTACAGGCGGTCAGCAACCGCCGCCGGCTCAGAGCAGTCGGCCAGGCCGTAGCTGTAGCGGTTGCCGGCCTCAGGCGTGAAACCCAGCTTCTTGAAGTCGATGATGTACGTGTCCTTCTCGCCGAAGTACGCCTTCTGGGAGGTGTACAGGGCCTTCAGGTTGGTCTTCGCCTCCGACTGCTTCGACTTCGCCTGGAAGCGCATGAAGTTCGGGATGGCGATGGCGGCCAGGATGCCGATGATGGCGACCACGATCATCAGCTCGATGAGGGTGAAGCCACCCTTCTTCCGGAAGAGACGGTTCATCATGATTGGGGACTCCGCAGTGGGCAGAGGGGGGTTGAACGACGCGGGAACTCTTAGCACGAAGAGTGCCACGCCGAACAATCCGCCCAACCCCCGGGATTCCCAGGGCAGGCGGGCTGGGCAGGGGATGGATCACCCGTAGGCCTGCCAATTTTTGTCACTGACGCTGACGGTTTTCGTCCTCCATCGCGCAGTCGCCAGCTCCGGAAGCGGCGGGTAGGATTCCGGCTCCGTGACGTTCACCTACGCGCCGGGCTGGGCCGAGCCCCTCTTCATCCTCTTCCTGTTCATCCTCGGCCTGTGTTTCGGCTCGTTCCTCAATGTCGTCATCGCGCGGGTGCCGGAGGGCCTGAGCATCGTGCGGCCCGGCTCCCGCTGCCCGAAGTGCGGGCACGTGCTCGCCTGGTACGAGAACATCCCCGTCCTGTCGTGGCTGGGGCTGCGCGGGAAGTGCCGCGGCTGCGGCATGCCCATCTCCCCGCGCTACGTCCTGGTGGAGCTGCTCACGGGGCTGTTGTTCCTCGCGTGCCTCAAGCGCTTCGACTGGACCTATGAGCTGGTGCCCGCGCTGGTGCTGGTGTTCCTGCTGGTGCCGCTCACCTTCATCGACCTGGAACATTGGATCCTCCCGTTCTCCCTGACGCTGCCGGGCATCGCGGCCGGCGTGCTGCTGGCCATTCCCCAGGGCGAGGGCGCGGTGGGGCAGGCGGTGCTGGGCGCGGCGGTGGGCTTCCTCGGCTTCCGGCTGATGGAGTACGTGGGCTGGCGCGCCTTCAAGCGCGAGGCGCTGGGCGGCGGGGACAAGTTCCTCGTCGCGCTGCTGGGCGCGTTCCTGGGCTGGCACGCGCTGTTGGGCATCCTCTTCTTCTCGTCGCTGCAGGGCTCCATCGTGGGCGTGGCGCTCCTGGTCCTCACGGGAAGGGCGGGCCCTCGCGGCGCGCCGGAGGCGGAAGCCACGCCTGCCGCTCCCCCCCAGGCTCCCCAGGATCCCCAGGCCGACGCGCCTCTCACCCCGTCCGAGGCGGCTCCGGCGGAAGCCCCGAAGGTGGAAGAAGGGGAGCCCGAGCCCACGATGACGTGGGACTTCACGAAGCCCGGCCTGCCCCTGTGGAAGCGGGTCGTGCTCGTCCCCTGGTGCCTGCTCTTCCAGCCCATCCCGGACGCGCAGCTGGACGAAACGGGTGAGGAGGAGGAGTGGGTCCCCGGGCCCACCAACATCCCCTTCGGCCCGTGGCTGGCCCTGGCGGGGTTGGAGGTGATGCTCCTGGGGCCCTTGCTCGCGCGCGTGCTGCCCCTGGACGTGGCGCTGATGCTCGGGGGGACGCGGTGAAGAACCCCGCGCCGGTGCGGGGATGAAGTGGCGCATCGCCAGCGTGGCGTTCCTCCTGGGCTCGCTGTCCACGGGGCTGTCGTGGCTGACCCTGCAGCCGGTGCTCATCCGCCTGCTGGACACGGCGCGAAGGCTGGCGCTGCCGGGGTCGCTGGACATGGAGAGCCTGGCGCGGATCCGCGCCTTCCTGCCGCTGGCGCTGGGCCTGGATCTGCTGGTGCTGACGGTCCTGGCCTATGGCGTGCTGGACCTGGCGGTGGGCCGCCCTCTGCGCGCCATGGAGAAGTCCGTGGAGCAGCTGGGCCGGCTGCAACTGGACGTGCCACTTCCCGAGCAGGGCGGGCCATTCCTGTCGCGCATCCAGCGCGAGCTTCGGCGCATGGCGGAGGCGCTGCGCCAGGAGCAGGGCCTCACGCGCGCGCAACTGGAGGCACTGCGCGAGGCCAACGCCCGGCTCGCGCGGGCGCAGACGGAGCTCGTCGCCTCCGAGCGGCTGGCCACGGTGGGAAAGCTGGCCGCGGGCGTGGCGCACGAGGTGGGCAATCCGCTGGCGGGCATCCTGGGCTACCTCTCCCTGGCGCGCTCCAGGGCGCAGGGGCCGGAGCTGAAGGACTTCCTGGAGCGCATCGACCACGAGGTGCTCCGCATCGACCGCATCGTGCGGGGGCTCCTGGACCTGGGGCGTCCGGCCAGCACCCAGCCCGGGCCGGTGGACGTGGGGCAGGTGGTGGAGACGTGCGTGCGGCTGGTGCGCGCCGGGCCGGAGCTGGACCGGGTGGACGTGACCCTGGAGGTGACGCCCGGCCTGTTGGCCCGCGCGGATCCAGGCCCGCTGTCGCAGATCCTCATCAACCTGCTGCTCAACGCGGCCCAGGCCATGGGGGGCGAGGGGCGCGTGCGCATCTCCACCCGGCGTGAGGACGCGCTGCTGCTCGTGGAGGTGGAGGACAGCGGCCCGGGCCTGTCGCCGGAGGTGCGCGCGCGCCTCTTCGAGCCGTTCTTCACCACCAAGGGCCGGCAGGGCACGGGCCTGGGACTCGCGGTGTCCCTGAATCTGGCCCAGGGCATGGGCGGCCGGCTGGACGCGCGCGACGGAGCGGGCGGCGGCGCGTGCTTCCGGCTGTCGCTGCCAGCGGCCTGACGGCGGGGCCGGACGGCATATGATGGGCATCCCCCATGCCCCTCTTCCGCACCATCCTCGTCGCCGACGACGAGCCGTCCATCCGCCACATCCTCACCCTGGTGCTCACCGACAAGGGCTATGACGTGCGCGCCGTCGCCGACGGGGACGAGGCCCTGCGCGAGCTGTCCACTCGCGCGTATGACGTCCTGGTGACGGACGTGCGCATGCCCAAGCGCGACGGGCTGTCGGTGCTCCGGGCGGCGCTCGCGGAGCAACCGGGCCTCACCGTGGTGGTGATGAGCGCGTACGGCTCCCAGGAGCAGGCGCTGGAGGCAGTGCAGGCGGGCGCCTACGACTACGTCCAGAAGCCCTTCAAGCCGGAGGAGATCGTCCTCGTCCTGCGCAAGGCGGAGGAGCGCGAGCGGCTGGTCCGCGAGAACCGCCGGCTGCACGAGGCCCGGCTCCCCGGCGCCTCCGGGGGCCACATCCTGGGGCACAGCGCCTCGCTCCATGCGGTGCTCAAGCAGGTGGCGCGCGTGGCGCCCGTGGACACCACGGTGCTCATCTCCGGGGAGAGCGGCACGGGCAAGGAGCTCATCGCGCGCGAGCTGCACGGAAAGAGCCGCCGCGCCGCCATGCCCTTCGTCGCCGTCAACTGCGGCGCCATCCCCCACGGCCTGCTGGAGAGCGAGCTGTTCGGCCACGCGAAGGGCGCCTTCACCGACGCGCGTACCGCCCGCCGGGGCCTGTTCGCGGAGGCCGACGGCGGCACGCTCTTCCTCGACGAGGTGGGCGAACTGCCCCTGGGCGCGCAGGTGAAGCTCTTGCGCGTGCTGCAGGAGGGGGAGATCCGCCCGGTGGGCGAAAGCCGCGTGGAGCGCGTGGACGTGCGCGTGGTGGCCGCCACGCTGCGCGACCTGGGCAAGCTGGTGACCCAGGGCGACTTCCGCGAGGACCTCTATTACCGCCTCAACGTCGTGAACCTCACCCTGCCGCCCCTGCGCGAGCGCCGCGAGGACATCCCGCTGCTCGCCCACGCCTTCATCCAGCGCTTCAACCGCGACCTCAACCGCGAGCCACCGGTGGAGGGATTGACCCCGGAGGCGGAGGCCCTGATGACGGCCTACTCCTGGCCGGGCAACGTGCGCGAACTGGAGAACGCCATGGAGCGCGCGGTGCTGCTCGCGGAAGGCACCCACGTCGCGCCTGGCAGCCTTCCGGAAAAGCTGTGGGCGGCTTCCGCACCCGCCCCGGCCGGGACGGCTGCGCCGCTACAGGCCGGGAGCGACCTGTCACTCAAGCGCGCCATCCGGGAACTGGAGGAGTCCTACATCCGGGCAGCGCTGCGGCGCACGAAGGGCAACCGCACCCGGGCGGCGGAGGTGTTGGACATCAGCCACCGGGCGCTCCTCTACAAGATCAAGGAGTACGGCATCGATCCGGACGCGGAGGGCTCCCGGGCCTGAGGGGAGGGGAGACGCCCGGCGGGCAACCCTTGAGGAATCCTCCGGCGCCATTTGACGGAACGCCGCCGGGGCCGGAAAATCGGGCCTCCGCGATGGTGGGCCAGGGGGCGCGCGGTCGTGGCGGACTTTCACGGCGCTCTCCCGTCCGCAGGGCGGCCGGGCGCCAAGCACTTTTTAGGAGGGGTATCAAGCCGGTGCTACGCTGGCGCCCTCTCCGATGGAGTTACGCATGGCGAAGGGCAAACTGGCACTCGGGCTGGATATCGGGTCGACGTCGATCAAGATGATCATGCTCAAGGAGCAGCGCAAGCGCGGTGAAGTCGGCTACGCGCTCCAGAGCTTCGGAATGAAGCCGCTGCCTCCCGAGGCCATCGTGGACGGCGCGTTGATGAACTCCACGGCCATCGTCCAGGCCGTCCAGGAGCTGATGTCCGAGCTGAAGGTCAAGGGCAAGGACGTCGCCATCGGCGTGTCCGGCCACTCGGTCATCATCAAGAAGATCCAGATGCCCCGCATGAGCCAGGAAGAGCTCGAGGAGAGCATCCAGTGGGAGGCGGAGCAGTACATCCCCTTCGACGTGAAGGACGTGAACATCGACACGCAGATCCTGGACGGCGGCGGCAACGACGCCACCGGCCAGATGGACGTGCTGCTCGTCGCCGCCAAGAAGGACATGATCAACGACTACACCACCGTGGTCTCCGAAGCGGGCCTCGCTCCGGTGGTGGTGGACGTGGACGCGTTCGCCGTCCAGAACATGTTCTCCACGAACTACGAGCTGCCGGACAAGGAGACCGTCGTCCTCATCAACGCCGGCGCCTCCGTGGTGAACATCAACATCATCGCCAACGGCGTCACCGTCTTCACCCGTGACGTGACCATCGGCGGCAACCAGTTCACCGAGGAGATCCAGAAGCAGCTCAACGTCTCCTACGAGGAGGCGGAGGCGCTGAAGATCGGCGGCAACCGCGCGGACGCGGACGCCGTCGTGCCGCAGGACGTGGAGCGCGTGCTCTCCAGCGTGGCGGAGCAGGTGGCCGGTGAAATCCAGCGCTCGCTGGACTTCTACGCAGGCACCGCCGCGGACTCGAACTTCACCAAGGTCTACCTGTCCGGTGGCACCGCGAAGATCCCCGCCCTGTTCAAGACCATCGAGGCGCGTACCGGCGTGCCGGTGGAGATCCTCAACCCGTTCCGGAAGATCGAAGTGGACAACCGCAAGTTCGACCCCGCGTTCATCATGGACGTGGCGCCCATGGCCGCGGTGGCAGTGGGACTGGCGCTCCGGCGCCCGGGCGACAAGCTGGGCTGATACCGCTCTGGCCACGAGGAAATCACGAACATGATGATCCGAATCAACCTGCTGCCCGTCCGGGCGGTGAAGAAGCGGGAGATGGGCCAGCAGATCCTGGCCCTCTACGCCGCGGTCCTGATCGCCGCGGTGGCGGGTAACTACTTCTGGTACGCGGACCGCGACGGCGAACTGCAGCGCGCCAACCAGGGCATCACCCAGACGCGCGCGAAGATCGCGGAGCTGGAGAAGGTCATCGGCGAGGTGACCAACATCAACGCCCGCAAGACGGAAGTGGAGAAGAAGCTCGCGGTGCTGGACACGCTGCGCAAGGGCCGCAACGGGCCGGTGCGCATGCTGGACGCGCTCTCCTCGTCCATCCCCAAGAAGGTCTGGCTCAAGAACTTCTCGGAGGTGTCCAACAAGGTCACCATCGACGGTTCGGCCGTCAGCCACGACGAGGTCGCGGAGCTGATGCGCGGCCTGGGCAGCATGGTGTGGACGCCCAAGGGCATGGGGCGCCTGGTGGATCAGGGCCGCACGGCCAGCAAGACGTCGCGCGTGGAGCTCTTCAACACGGAGACCGCCGTCGTGGAGGAGTTCTCCGCGAATGAAATCAAGCCCTTCTTCGGCAACGTCGAACTGAGCAACGCCGTGCAGACCAAGCCCACCGTTGCCAACGCGCCGACGGTCGTCGACTTCAAGCTCACCCTCACCGCCAACTACGCCATCTGATTGGCGGCGAAGGACCCCTGTCATGGAAAAATACCTGGATCAACTCGCGAAGGCCCCCCCCGCGGCGAAGTTCGGCGGGCTCGCGGCCATCGTCGTCGTCTTGACCGTGGGCAACTTCTTCTCCTTCATCCAGCCCACGGAGGAGAACATCGCCCGCCGCGCGACGGAGCGCCGGAAGCTGGACCAGGAGCTCGCGGAGAAGAGCGAGATCGCCCAGAACCTCAACGAGCGCCGCCGTGAGATGGACGTGCTCGAGCAGAAGCTGGCGGAGGCCCTCACGGAGCTGCCGGAGCGGCGCGACATGGAGGAGCTGCTCGCGCAGATCAACGACATCGGCAAGAAGTCCGGTCTGGAGATCGCCCGCGTGGAGCCCGGCAAGGAGTACGTCGAGGGCAACGAGTTCTTCGCGCGCATCCCCATCCGGATGACGGTGAGCGGCAACTACCACGAGATCGCCATGTTCCTGCAGGAGATGGCGAACATGCGCCGCATCGTGAACGTCAACAACATCAAGCTCGATGGCGCGACCCTGAAGAACGAGAAGGTCGTCCTCCAGAGCACCTTCCTGGCGACGACGTTCCGGTTCGTCGACACGAAGGGCGCGAAGAGCACCGACAAGAAGAAGAGCAACTAGAAACTTGATCCGCCCGGCAACAAGGGCGACAAGGGATGACGCGGATGAAGACGTTCAAGTCCACGATGACCGTTGCGGTGATGGCGCTGACCCTGTCCGCTTGTGAGGACACGCCCAAGGCCTCACCCCCTGCTCCCCCCAAGCTGTCTCTTAT
>NZ_RAWF01000273.1:0-13062 GCF_003612075.1 Corallococcus sp. CA041A | reverse complement strand
GGTGGGCTCCTCCTCGGCGGGGCGAGCCGCGCCCTTGGCGCCGCGCTTCGCCTTCGATGCAGGCTCCTCGCTGGGGGCGGGAGGGATGGATGCCTCTTCAGTCACTGCGGCGGGAGCGGCTTCAGAGGACTTCCGCTTGGCGGCGCGGCCCGAGATCTTTTGTGATGGAGCTTCCGCTGCGGCCGTCGTCTCCGTCGCGGGAGGCGTTCCTTCCACGGTGGTCGCGGGAGCGGTGTCGGTGGTGCCCGTCTCCGCCTGTGGCGCGGGCGTGGCGGACTCCGCGGGGGGCGCCGATGGGGAAGGCTCGGGGGCCTCCTGCGGCGCGGCGGCGGGAGTTCCTTCGGCCGGGGTCTTCTTCGTGGAAGAGCCCTTGGGCGCCTTCCCCGCGCGCTTCGAGGGAGCCTCGCTGGCGTCCGTCTTCAGTTCGGCCGTCTCCGCACCCGCGGAGGTCGGCTCAGGGGCTTGAGAAGGCTGTTCGGAGGGAGTCGGCGCGGAGTCTTTCGGGCGCTCCTCGGCCGATACGGGCTCCGCGACAACTTCGGAGAACTTCTGTGCCTCGGTCTTCAGGGGCTCCTCGGTCGATGCAGCCTTCGACGCGGCGGCCTTCGAGCCCTTCTTGGTTGGAGTCGGCTCCGCGGCTACCTTGGAGGACTTCGATGCATCGGCCTTGGGGCTCTCGTCGGTCGATGCATCAGGCTCCTGGGCTTCCTTCGACGCGGAAGCCTTCGGGCCCTTCTTGGTTGGAGTCGGCTCCGCAGCCGCCTCGGAGGCCTTCGATGCATTGGTCTTGGCGCCTTCCTCGGTCGAGCCCGGCTTCTGCGCGGCGCGTCCGGCGGCCTTTGCTGCGGACGCCTTCGGGCCCTTTCCGGTTGAAGCAGACTCCGCTGCGGGTGTCTGGGCAGCCTTCGACGCCGGAGCCTTGGGGCTCTCCTTGGCAGCGGTGGGCTTCGTGGCGGCTGTCTTTGAAGCCTGCGCGGCGGGCTTCGCAACGGGCGTCTTCGACGGTTGTGCGCCCGGCTTCGCGGTAGGCACCTGCGCGGCGGCCTTCGCTAAGGGCGTCTTCGGCGCCTGTGCAGACTTCGCGGCTGGCGTCTTCTGCGCCTTCGCACCGCCCGTCTTCGCGGCGGAGTCCTTCGGCGCCTGGGTCGCGGACTTCGCGGCAGGCGTCTTCGAGGCCTGAGCACCCGACTTCGCCATCGAAGCCTTCGGAGCCTGTGCGGCCTTCGAAGCCTGCGCCGCCTTCGCGGTGGGCTTCACGACAGGCTTTGCCTTGGCCGCCGCGCCCTTCACCGCCTTCGCGACCTGCTTCAGCTTCGAGGCCGCGGTCTTCAGGGCCTGCACCACCGGCTTCGCGACCGCGGCCTTCTTCGCCGGGGCAGGGGCCTTGCCCCCGGTGGGACGGCCCCCGGGCTTCGTGGCGGCCTTGCCAGTGGCGCTGCGGGACTTGGACGAATCAGAGGAGGCGGACGGTCGGGTCGGGCGACGCTGGGCCATAATCGATGGCTAGTGCACCCACCGCCTCGCCGCAAGGCACACGTGGGGCGCGTGCACGCTTCCTGTCCTGTGGAGAGGACAGGACCGGTCCGCTGGAGAGGTCAGGCGCCATGCGGAGGGCGCGTCCCTTGCGTCTGGACGTCCTGGGGTTTCCACGGAGACCGGTCCGGTACAGCCATTGCTCAGGCGAGTGATTCCAGGTGGGCGATGGCGTCAGAGAGGACGCTGCGGAAGTAGCTGTCGGCCTTGCCAGGCGGGTCCCGAAAACGATGGAGCAGCGGCAGGAGGGAGAGGTCCTCCAGCGCCTGGGCTGCTTCGACAGCCAGGACGATGACCTCGCTTCCCGCCAGCTCACGGCGGAGCGGCTCCAGCGCGCGCGGGTCCTTCCTCTTGGCCAACCCGACCAGCGCGTCCGCCCGGATGCCGCTGTCCTCCTCCGAGAGCCGTTCGAGGAACGCGTCCCGCAGCTCCGGGGTGTCCACCTCGTCCTCGTCCTTGAGGGCCAGTCCGGACAGCACCTCCTCGCGCACGGATGTGTCTCCGTCCCGGGAGAGCTCCATCAAGGTCTGGAGGGCCACGGAGTCGCCGGGGTGCGGCATCAGGCCCCGGACGACTCCCTCCCGGACCCGGGCATCCGGGTGGTCCTTCAAGGGCCGCAGCGCGGGCACCGCCCGGGTGTCCTCGATGTAACCCAGGGTGTGGCCCATCTCCTGGAGGACGGAGGCGTCCTTCTCTTCGTCCAACGCGGACAGCAGGACCTCCGCGCACCGCGCCCTGCTTTCACGGTGCTCCTTCGCGTCGTGCCCCGCCGCCTGGATGAGCAGCTCCGCGCCTCGTGCGCGCTCCCGCGAAGAAGGGGAGCGCAGCAACATCCCGGCGGCGGCGAACACCTCGTCCCGGTCGCGCCCTCGCAGCGCATCCAGCGCGGCCCAGGTCCAATCCCCCTTCACCTCGAGGAGCGCGATGGCCACCAGCTCCAGCGCCGAGAGGGCGTCGTAATGAGCGGGAATGGCCATGGGGAAAGGATAGCCCCAGGAACACCCCCCTCGCGCTCCCCATCCCCTACGCGGAACGCCGCTGTCGTGCGCTCGCGTCCAGCGGAAGGGTGATGGTGAAGCAGGTCCCCTCCTCGGCGCCGCTCGTCACCGTGGCCTTGCCTCCGTGCGCTTCGGCCAGGCCTCGCACCAGGGGCAGCCCCAGTCCCCAGCCCTTCTCCGCGCTCTCCGTGGCGGACCGCGTGCGGTGGAACGGCTCGAAGATGGTCTGCAGGTCCTCCGCGGCGATGGGCGTGCCCTGGTTGCGCACCTGGAGCCTCACCTGGGTTTCATCCCGCTCGAGCCGGACTTCAATCGGGGTGCCCGGCGCGCCGTACTTCGCCGCGTTGGAGGCCAGGTTCTCCACGATGCGGCGCAGCCCGAGCGGATCCGCCCGCATCGTGAACTCACCTTCCGCCTTCAGCTCGTAGCGCCCCGGGTAGAGCGCCGAGAGTTCATCCAGCGTCTGGGCCGCGACCGCGTGGAGGTCGCACTCCCGCACCTCCAGCGCCACGAGCTTGCCGGCCTGGATGCGGCTGGCGTCCAGGAGGTTCTGGATCATCCGCTCCGCGCGGTCCAGGCTCGCCGTCACGCGGCCCACGGAGGTCTGGACGCCCGGCAGGTCCGCATGACGCCTGCCCATCAGCTGCACGCTCAGCTTCGACGCCGTCAGGGGCGTGCGCAGGTCGTGCGTGAGCGCCGCGACGAACGTGTCCCGCATCCGCTGCTCGGCCTTCAGCTTGCGGATCTGATCGCGGAGGTTGATCTCCGTCATGATGGAGGCCGTCAGCTCCTTCATCACCAGGTGGTCCTGTGCGGTCCACTCGCGCACCGAGGGCTGGATGCAGCAGAAGGTCCCCAGCACGTGCCCTTCCGGGTTGATCAACGGCAGCACGATGAGGGCGACGATGCCCCAGGGCCCGGTGGACGGATGGAACTTCAGGAACGGATCCGCGGGCGCGTTCGAGGAGATGATGGGCTCCCCCTCGAGCGTGTAGCGGCACAGCGACGCGTCGATGGGCAGCGTCCGTGTCTCCCGGAAGGGCGAGGGCAGGCCGAAGTCCGCCTTGAAGAACTGCCGGTTCGAGTCCACCAGCGACATGATGGTCAGCGGGACGTTGAGCAGCTGCGCCGCCAGGCGGGCGAGGCGGTCAAAGGCCTCCTCCTGAGGCGTGTCCATCAGCCCGGTGTCCCGGATGGCCTGCAGACGGTTCGGATCCGCGAGGCGACGGTTGCACCGCTGGGTCCGCGCGAGAGAGGCCTCGTCCAACTCACCTAGAAACTTCATGGAGGCGAATCCTAGGTCCTGGGCCTGGAGGCCGGTCACCCGGATCCAGGGGGCCAGCTCCTCCGTTCGCTGACCAACCTTCCAAGAGCGCTCAGGAAAATCTTTCAGGGCTCTTGACCCGCTTTCCCGGGGTCCGCCCTCCCTGTCTCCCGGACCCTTTACCGGGAGGCTTTTCCCCCAATGCATCCCCCTCGTTCGTCGTCCCGCGCGGCCCTCGCCGTGCTCCTGCTGCTTCTGCCCACCCTGGCCCTGGCCGCGGACCGGGGCGCCTGGGCTCCAGGCGTCGCGTATGCCGTGGGTGACATCGCGTCCTATGGCGGGAAGGGCTACGACTGCCGTCAGTCCCACACGTCCCTGGTGGGCTGGGAACCGCCCAACGTGCTCGCCCTGTGGCTGGAGCGCACCGGCAATCCTCCCGCGGACACGCAGGCCCCCACCGCGCCCTCCGGAGTCGGTTCACCCTCCAAGACGTATGACAGCGTGTCGCTGACCTGGAGCGCGTCCACCGACAACGTGGGCGTCACCGGCTACGAGGTCTTCGTCAACAACGGAGCCTCCGCCTCGGCCACCTCCACCACGACGAGCGCCACCGTCACCGGGCTCGCCGCCAACACCACCTACACGTTCACCGTGAAGGCGCGCGACGCGGCGGGCAACCGCTCCGCCGCGAGCAACAGCGTCGCCGTGACGACGGGCAACACGACGCCCGCGGGCAGCAAGGTGCTGGTCGGCTACTGGCACAACTTCGACAACGGCTCCACCAACATCCGGCTGCGCGACGTGTCCTCCAACTTCAACGTCATCCAGGTGGCCTTCGCGGAGCCGGTGACGGGCGCGCCCTCCGGCACCATGGGCTTCACCCCGTACAACGCCACCGTGGCCGAGTTCAAAGCGGACATCGCCGCGCTCAAGGCGCAGGGCCGCAAGGTGCTCATCTCCCTGGGCGGTGCGAACGGCACCGTCCACCTGGACAACGCGGCGGCGCGGCAGGCCTTCGTCACCAGCATGCAGGGGCTCGTCAACACGTATGGCTTTGACGGCCTGGACCTGGACCTGGAGGGCGCGTCGCTGTCCCTCAATGGCGGGGACACCGACTTCCGCAACCCCACCACGCCGCGCATCCAGAACCTCATCGCGGGCACGCGCCAGTTGCTCAACGACAACGGGGCAGGCTTCCTGCTCACCATGGCGCCGGAGACCGCCTACGTGCAGGGCGGCTACGCGGCCTACGGCGGCCCGTGGGGCGCGTACCTCCCCGTCATCCACGCGCTGCGCGACCGGCTGACGTACCTGCACGTGCAGCACTACAACACCGGCACGGTGATGGGGTTGGACGGTCGCGCCTACGCGCAGAGCACGCCGGACTTCCACGTGGCCATGGCGGAGATGCTGCTCCAGGGCTTCCCCGTGGGCGGCAACGCGAGCGCCGTCTTCCCCGCGCTCCGGCCGGAGCAGGTCGTCATCGGTCTGCCGTCCTCGCCGCAGGCCGCGGGCGGCGGCTACACCACGCCCGCCAACGTGCAGAAGGCGCTGGACTACCTGATGAAGGGACAGTCCTTCGGCGGCACCTACGTGCTGCGCCAGGCCGGCGGCTACCCGGGCTTCAAGGGGCTGATGACCTGGTCCATCAACTGGGACAAGTTCACCAACTTCGAGTTCTCCAACAGCCACCGCGCCTACCTGGACACCTACCGGTAGGCCGGGTGGGACCCCGCGTCCACCGGCACGCCGCCGGTGGACGCGGAAGGGCGCGGCTAGAGACAGAAGTTCATGAACACGCCGACACTCTTGTGGGTTCCCTGGGACGTGATGAGGTCCGGCCGTCCGTCCGCATCGAGGTCCGCGCTCGTCACCGCCACGACACTGCCTCTCGTGGTGTAGCGCACGACCGGCCCAAGGGTATCCGTCCCCGTCCCTGGAAAGACGCTGAACATGTAGTCCGAGCCCAGGTTGGCGGGGTTGTAGACGACGACGAGGTCTGGCTTCCCGTCCCTGTCGAAGTCCGCGGCCACGAGCCCATACGGGGTGCTTGCGGTGGGGCGCGTGGTCAGGGTGGACAGCCCCCACGTCGGCGCTATCGACAGCACCGTGACGGTGTTGCCCGTGCTGTCGGCGACCGCGGCATCCATCCGCCCGTCGCCGTTGAAGTCCGCGAGCGCGATGGACCGGGGACGGGAGCCGATAGAGAGAGACTGCTTCCGGGTGAAGAAGCCGGTTCCGTTGTTCCGTACGGTTTCGACGTACCCGGTGTAGCCCACCACCACCAGGTCCCGCCTTCCATCGCCATCCACGTCCGTGCTGGCGAGCGCGATGGGGACTTCGGTGACCCGCGAGTCCTGGCGGGCGGCGAAGCCTCCGGTGCCATCGCCCGTCAGCAGGCTCACCGTATGGTCACTGCTGTTCGCGGTGACCAGGTCCACCTTGCCATCCCCGGTGAAGTCCTCCGCGAGGAGCGCGTTGGGCGCCAACCCCGTCGCGAATTCCCTCCTCGGTCCGAAGCCTCCCGCGCCATCTCCCATCCACACGCTGACGTTGCCATTCAAGGTGGGGGCGGGCGTGCCGCTGGGGTTCGCCGTGACGAGATCCGGCCAGCCATTCCCGTCCAGGTCCACGATGACGACCGCGCTCGCGTTCGAAGGCGTCACGAGGGCGCGCAGGGCACCGAACCGCCCGTTGCCCTCCCCCAGGCTCACGTTGACACGTTGATTGGAGGCGGCGACCGCGAGGTCCAGCTTGCCGTCACCATTGAGGTCCCCGGTGGCCGCCCAGGTGGGAATGGCCGGGGTGGCCACCTCCATCCTCGTCCGGACTCCACCCCGGCCGTCACCCTTCAAGAAGTGGATGGGGTTGCCCGCCATCAGCAGGTCCTGGCTGCCATCACTGTCCAGGTCGCCCACCACCACGCGCCCCGAGCTCGACACGACGAAGTCCTGCCGGCCGTTGAAGCCGCCCGCGCCATCTCCTCGAAGCAGTGCGAGGTTCAAGGTGTCGTGGTTCACCACTGCGTCCAGGTGGTCATCCCCGTCCATGTCCACGAAGGTCAGGGACGTGGGCGTGTTGGCCACTGGGATGTCCGCGAAGGCCCCGAACTGCCCGGTGCCGTCACCCAGGGCCACCGCGAAGGAGGACGCTCCGGTGTTCGCGTACGCGAGGTCGAGCTTGCCATCGCCGTTGAGGTCCACGCTCTTCGCGGCACTGGGGTACAGCCCCGTGTGGAAGGTCTGGCCGGTCTGGAAGCCGCCGGTCGCATCCGCGAGCAACACCGTGGCATTGAAGTTGTTGTGCGTGAGGAAGAGGTCCGCCAGGCCGTCCCCGTTGAAGTCACCCGCCGCGACCGAGCGGATGTCGTCTGGGAAGGGGACGTCGTGCCGGGGCGCGAAGTCCCCCCGCCCGTCGCCGTGGAACAGGCGGAGCATCCTGCTGCCCCAGTCGGCCATGACGAGGTCCTGCTTTCCGTCTCCCTCCAGGTCCGTCACGACCAGCGAACCCGTCGTGGTGCCGCTGGCGAGGTCCCGCTTCGCCGTGAAGCGGCCTGTTCCATCCCCGAACACGACGGTGGCCTGGGCGCTGCCGGAAGCGGCGTACAGGAACACGAGGTCGGCGTGCCCGTCCTGGTTGAAGTCCGCCACCTGGGCTTCCCTGCCGTTGGGGACCGTCGTGAAGATGTGATGGCGCGCAAGCCCGCCGGCGCCATCCCCCAACAGCACCCCTACGCCAAAGGCGTCCGTGTACCCCACGTCGGGAAGGCCATCCTCGTTGAAGTCCGCGATGACCACCGACGACGCCTGGTCCGACAACCTGGGCCCGGCGCCCAGCCCCAGGCCGCAGGGCGTGTTCGCGTCACAGGCCTCCGACAGCGGACCGTCTCCCAGCGCGTTGGAGGCTTGCACCGTGAAGGCATGGTGCATCCCGCCCCCCAGACCGAGGACGGTGGCGGAGGTGGCGCCGGCCGCCACGGTGGCGGTGCGTCCACTGGGGCTCGCGCGCACGACATAGCGGGTGAGGGGGATGCCTCCGTTGGAGGCGGGGGGCGTCCAGTCGACGCGGACGCGGCCGTTACCGAGCGCGGTGGCGAGAGGCGTCCGGGGAGCTCCGGGCACGTCGTGCGTCGTGACCGCCGCGGAAGGCTCGGAGTCCGCGCTCGTGCCCACGGCGTTCAACGCGGCGACCGTCACGGTGAACGTGGTTCCCCTCGGCAGGCCTGTCAGTGTGGTGACCGTGTCCGGTCCCACGGTGACGGCCGTGCCCGGGACGCCCGCCGCGTGCGGCGTCACCCGGTAGGCCGTCACGGGCGAGCCCCCGGTGGAGGCAGGCGCGGTCCAGGTGAGCGTGAGCTGGCCCATGCCCGCGACAGCCACGACGTCCGTTGGCGCGGCCGGAGGACGGGCCGGCGTCACCGTCCCTGTCGCCTCGGGGCCGGTGCCCACCGCGTTGAGCGCGACGACGTGCAGCGTGTACGCCGCGCCGTTGGCCAGGTCTGTGAAGCGCGTCTGGGTTTGGGCGGCGGGCAGCGTTCGCGTCACGTCGCCCGGCTGGAGCGTCACGGTGTAGCCGGTGAGGGCGTGGCCTCCGTCGGACGCCGGGGCGCTCCAGGACACGGCGGCCGCGCCGTCCTCCGCCTGGAAGGAGACGTCCAGCGGGACTCCGGGCACGTCCGGCGTGGTGATGGCATTGGAGGTCGCGGACGCGGGCCCTTCGCCCACGGCGTTCCAGGCCCGCACGGTGAAGGTGTAGGGCGTGCCGTTGGCCAGGCCGGTGACGTGGGCCTGCTCCCCCGTGATGTCGACGGTCGCGCCCTCCACGGCGGGCTGGACGTCCACGGCGTAGCGGGTGACGGGGCTGCCGTTGGCTTCAGGGGCGGTCCAGGTCAGCGTCGCGCCGCGAACCTCCGCCGTTGCCACCACGCCCGTGGGCGCGCTTGGCCTGCCCGCGGGCGTCACCGGCTCGGAGGGCTGGGACGGCGTGGAAGGGCCCACTGCGTTCACCGCTACCACTGTGAACGTGTACTCCGTTCCGTTGGTGAGGCCCGCCACCTGGACCTCGAGCACGTCCGGCGCGACCGTCTCCGAAGCCCCGCCCGGCGAGGCCGTGACGATGTAGCCCGTGAGCGGACTTCCGTGGTCCTGGGCCGCTGTCCAGAACACCCGGGCGGCGCTGTCCCCGCTCACCGCGACCACTGCCTCCGGCGGCGAAGGGACCTCCGCGAGCACTCCTCCATCCACGACGCCGGCATCGTCGGAGGTGCCGGCATCATCGGCCGAGCCCGCGTCCAGGACGCCGGCGTCGCGGACTGGCGGCTCGGGCGGTAGTGGCGAGACGCCTGGGTCGCCGCACCCCACGGCGGCCGCAAGCAAGACGAGGATGAATCCGACGGATCCACGCAGCGACATTCCCACTCCCCCTTCGGGACTGGGGAGCGTTCTACCAGTCCGTGCTCCGCGCCTTCAATGCGTGCCCGGAGACGAGGAGGCACTGCGCGAGTCTGTCATTGTCACCGCATGTCGTCGAAATCCACCGGGCAGGTCTGGGATGGCTACAGCGCCGTGGCCGGCCCGGGCGTCAACGCGCCGCTGAAGAGGACCCGGCCCGTTCGCCTCGGTGCCGTTCGTCCGCCACACCTCGGAGTTGGCGCCGTCCAGCAAGACGAACAGCCCCTGCGCTCCCGAGGAGCCCACGTCGAGGATGCTGGTGAGGCCCGCGTCCAGCCGCTTCACGGAGGTGGTTCCCCCCGCCGTCCCGTCGGGGCGCCATGCCTTGGCCTCCACCCGCCAGCATCAGCCCCAGGCCCACCAGGGCGCCCCGATTCCTGACACGCATGCTTGCTCCTTCCGGCTCGGAGCGGCCGGAACGGTGGGGTGCAAGGCATTGCCTTCCAACGGGGCACCGCAAGGAGGTGGGCGTGTTCCCCGAGGACTCCCGGCCCTCTGCTCGCGTGCTAGCGTCGTCGCGGTGTCGACACGGGATGACAGGCCGGAGGGGCGGGAGACGCCGTCTTCCGACAGGACCCGGACCCTTCCCGAGAAGCCCGGGGGCAAGGTCCGCTTGAAGCTGTGGGTGTTGTCCGGGCCCGCGGCCGGCCGGAGCCACCCGCTGCCGGTGGGGGAGTACCGGCTGGGCAAGAGCGCGGACTGCGACATCGTGCTCGAGGATGGCACCGTGTCCCGCTACCACCTGAAGCTGGAGGTGCGGGAGGATCGCGTCGTCGCCACGGACCTGGGCTCGTACAACGGCTCCTTCTGCCAGGGCCTGCGCTTCAGCGAGCTGGAGGTCCAACCCGGCGCCGTCCTCCGGCTGGGGGAGACGCAGCTCAAGGTGATGCCCGAGGACACCCGTGAGCGCTCGCTGCTGCTGTCGCCGCGCGACCGCTTCGGCGCCCTGGTGGGCCAGAGCCGCCGGATGCGCGAGGTCTTCACCTTCCTGGAGCGCATGGCGCCGGGCGACTCGGACGTGCTCATCCAGGGTGAGACGGGCACCGGCAAGGAGCTGTGCGCCGAGGGGCTGCACAATGAAAGCCCGCGCGCGAAGAAGCCCTTCGTGGTGGTGGACCTCGCGGGCATCGCGCCGTCGCTCATCGAGTCCGAGCTGTTCGGCCACGTGAAGGGGGCCTTCACCGGGGCCCAGGCGGACCGGGCCGGAGCCTTCGAGCGCGCCCACGGGGGCACCGTCTTCCTGGACGAGGTGGGCGAGCTGCCCCTGGAGATGCAGCCGCGACTCCTGCGCGTGCTGGAGCGCCGGCAGGTGAAGCGGGTGGGGGCCAACGACTACCGGGCGCTGGACGTGCGCGTGGTGGCCGCCACGCACGTGGACCTGGAGGCCGCGGTGAGGGCGGAGAAGTTCCGCCGGGACCTCTTCCACCGGCTGGCCGTGCTGCGCGTCGCGCTGCCGCCGCTGCGCGAGCGTCCGGAGGACATCCCCATGCTCATCGACACCGTGCTGGAGCGCCTGGGCAAGCCGCCCAGCACCCTGTCGGACCAGACGCGCGCCCTGCTCCTCCAGTACCCCTGGCCGGGCAACGTGCGCGAGCTGCGCAACGTGGTGGACCGCGTGGTGAACCTGGGCGAGGAGTCCCTGCCGGACATCGACCCGGGCGTCCCCGGCCGTGCCTCCCTCCGCGCGGGCGAGCTGAACCTGGCCCGGCCCTTCAAGGAAGCCAAGGAGCAGCTCGTGGAGGGCTTCGAGCGCGACTACCTCATGAGCCTCCTCAAGCGCTGCGAGGGCCGCTTCAACCGCGCCGCCCGGGAGGCCGGCATCGACCGGGTGTACCTGCGCAAGCTGATGCGCAAGCACGGTCTGGAGCTCAGCGACGGCAAGCCCGGGGCGGACGAAGACGACGCCGGGTGACTCCTGTCACCCACTGGGACCGCCACCGGGTGACTCGAGTCACCCACTTGCGAACCCCTCTGCGTGGCGGCTCCCTCGGGAGGCCCACTGGCATCACTCCTGCTTGGGGAACGCGTACCGGCCATTCACGGCCCCCACGACCCCGAGCACGTCATGATCTCCTCCGTCTCTTCGCGTTCCAACCCGTCCTCGTTCCTCACGTCCCTGCTGAAGCCGGCCGCGAGGGCGCAGCCGGTGCAGCCCTCCCAGGACACGTCCGCGGCGGCCCTGCGCAACAAGCTGTTCCACACGGACAGCTTCGAGTCCTCGGCGCGGACTCGGTCGCTGCCTCCCACGCCGACGACGCGGCCCGCGGGCGCGGGCTCGGATCCGGTCAGCGCGGACGCGCTCGTGCCGGCCAGCTCGCATGACGCCTCCAAGGACTACCAGGCGCTCTCGTACTCGGAGGACAAGCAATACAACGGGCAGCCGCTGAGCTTCTGGAAGAAGAACGTCTGGGACACGGCCATCAAGTCGGGCGCCGCCCCCGAGGAGGCCGCGCTGCTCGTCGCGCAGGTGATGCAGGAGGGCGGCACGGACTTCAACAAGAGCGGCGCCGCGACGAACTACGGCCCCTTCAACCTGAACAAGGACCTGCTGGAGACCTACGGCAAGCACCTGCCTCAGGACCTCCAGCAGCTCAACGGCAGCAGCCCGGAAGCCATCGAGCTCAACGTGACGAACGCGCTGGACGCGATGCGCGCGGTGGGGGCCAACAACTACCTGCACCACGTGCGCGGCGGCCGCACCAACTTCGAGCACCCCGAGCAGCGCATCAGCGACAACCCGAACGTGAAGGGCGATGACGCGTTCGCCTTCGAGCGCAGCCTGTCCAACAACGCGCGCCTCTTCCTGGAGTCCGTCCAGGCGAACCCCTCCACGCTGAACGACAACCAGCGCTTCGCCTCCGACATCCCGAACATCTGAGGAAGCAGGCGGACGTGAAGAACGGGGCCCCGCGTGCGATGCACGCGGGGCCTTTTCGTGTCCCCGCGCCGCGCGAACTACGAACCGGACTCGCGCGAGCCGAAGGAGCTGTTCTTGGAGCCGATGCCGGAGGAATCCCCCAGCGTGGCGGAGTGATTCGCGTTCGCGGCGGCGAGCGCGCCCGCGTCACCGCCTTGGGGATTGACGATGAGCATCCCGCCGCCGTTGAACGAATCCCAGCCGGAGTTCATCGCCTGGGTGAGGTGCTGGAGGTCCACGTCGTAGCTGGAGCCGGAGGCCGGATCCTGGATGCGGTACTGGCCCTGGGCATTCTTTCCGTCGATCTCCACCCAGTGCGCGCTGCCAGCGGACGTGTCGCCGGAGGCGCCGGGCTGGATGCGGTTGGAGTCCACCAGGGCCACTGCCTTCTTGCCCGAGTCGAGCGCGGCGTTCAGCGCGTCGCGGTCGAACTGGGATGCGCCGCGCGTCACCTCGAAGCCCTGGCCCGCGAGCATCTGGCCCATCTGGTCCGGCGTCGTGCCCTTGCTGTCGGAGTAGCGCGACTCCAGTGACTGGACGAGCTGGGCGTCCGTCTGCCCCTGGCCGCCGCCATTGGCGCGCACCAGCATCGCGGCGGCCGTCGCACCGCAATTGGTGGCGTCTGTCTGCCGGAGGACCGGCGTCTGCTGGGCCCAGCCCTTCGCGCCCGTGAGGGAGGGCGCCGGCTCCATCCGCGACAGCTCCATGGGACGCGCGCCCAGCGGCTGTCCGGCCCCCGCGGCCTGGGCGGCCCATTGTCCCGCCACCTCCGGTGACTCCTCGAAGCGGTCCTGCGGGAACCCGGTGACCTGCTCTGTCTCGAGGACCGGCTCGGGGGCCAGGTGGCCCTGGACCGGAGCATTGCCTTGCGGCGCGGCTGTCTGCTCGGGGGGCAGGGAG